>CAYZDR010000068.1:0-2506 GCA_964477425.1 uncultured Candidatus Saccharibacteria bacterium | reverse complement strand
ATATTGCTCAGAGCATGCGTTCGTACTGATAATTCGAGTGTCATATTCGGCCTCTGGATCATATACATAATCTGAGTTAGAAAAATATTTTGCGATATCTATATTTTGAATTCCGGGTTCAGCATTTGCAAACATATTTTTGGCAATAAGTTTCATCAAGTCTCTGGCTTGAACAATTTTTACAAATTCTTCTCTTGGCTTATCTTTCTTAGCTATATAGTACCTTTTATTTTTTTCTTGTAAACTATCTTTATCTTGTAAACTATCTTTATCAGTTGAGTGTTCATCTATATAAACTTTATCTCCAGCTTTTACTTCTGGAACTATAAATGTTAACGGCCACTCTTCGTCTTTTTCAACAGCTTCATAAAAAGCATTCGTGCATTGAACCGAAATATTGGCATTTTGAATTTTAGAATAATCGGATTTTACTTGGATAAATTCTTCAATATCGGGATGCGAACAATTCAAAGAAAATAAGAAAGCAGGGATTCTACCTTTTTGCCCGACATAATAACCAATTTTATCTATGTACTCCATCCAATGAACTGCACCAGTTGATTCATTGGCTGAATTCTGAACCAAAGTTCCTCTCGGACGTATTCTTGAAAAATCAACACCAAGCCCTTGCCTATAAGCCGCAGTTTTTGCAACAGTATATGCGCAATTTTTAATAATGCTTTCTAGGTTATCCCATTCCTGCCCTTCTGATCCTACGCCTAAGCTAATCGTAGTACAATTCCCAGTATTGACGCCTCCCTGTAAAGTGAAATTATGACCATCTGGTACATTTACACACCAAGCGTCTTCATAAAAGTCAAGTTCTTCTACTGATACAACTTTCCAATTTAATCTTTCCCCTTTATTTTTGACAACATATTCTTCATATTTTTGTCTATGAGATGGTTTTACAAATAAACTATCAAATAAACAGTCTTTCAAAAAATACAATCCATACATTTTATGGTTAGTATTCCCGTCAAATGGTGAACAATCTCTTAACTTTCTAATTTTAGAAGAATATAAACCAACTCTTTCCATCACTTTTGATATTTTCAATAAGTTATCAACTTTAGAAGAGAACAATTCACATCTAGCACCGCTATCTATCGTTCCATCAGCAGCCAACCATCCCGCAATAAACCCTAATAAATATTCGTCATTAATTGCGTCGAAATCTGGGAATTCTTTAAACCATTTTGGCAAATAAGAAATTCTTATGTGATCACTGTTTTTTCTTATATTCCAAGAAAATCCTTCAAAAAGACCGACCATATCTTTTGAATCACCACATAAATCTAAATGGCAAACATCTTTTGCTTTGTCATAATAACCATCCCCAAAAACCATTCCATGAACGATACCAATTGGGCAAACATATCTCCCATATTTCCCCTCCATAAATTTTCTCTTTGTAAAGGGGATTTTATCATCCATGTCTAAATCACAAGTTTGTTTTTCAAGAACAGATATGTTTTTGTCTAAAACCCTCCAATTATGCTCTTTAGTTGTTAAAATCTCTTTCCTAAGCGTTCTTCTCCCTAAAGTTAATCGCCACATTCTTTGTCGCCCATGATCATTAATTATACCATCTTTATATGATCCATGATTGTCTAAAACTTTTACACTATCTCCATCTTTAAAATCGCAGAAAGATCTTACACCCTTATCTGTAATGAATTCGGTATCTCTAGAAAAACAATTCGCTAAACTGACCTTCCTTCCGCTTCCCGCCCCCTGCATTATACTTCCCGCAGGATGCCACCAATCATTATAAATTTCATCGAACCATCTTTCAGCCCAATATTGTTTTAATTCATCGGTCTTTTCAACAGACGCTATATAATGACAAACTCTATTTAGAGCTTGGACATATGTTTCTTTTTCTGTTAATGCATATTTCTTTTTAAAGGCATCAATACTAAATTCATTTCCCTCAAAATAGTCTTCTGTTGTTTCATTTTTCACTTCTGAAAAATATGTTTTATTTGACATAATTCACCCTCTCCACGTTAGTTTTTAATGTTGTGTTGTAGTTTTTGTCACATAGTTATGACAACATACCTATTACGTATAAATCTGAAACTTCCTTCAAAAAATTTGAAACAGTTTCCCTAAACTTTTGTAAGTCCTCTAAACTGCAACTACATGCAGACTTTATTTTTTCTCCCCTGATTTTAAAATCAGTATAGTTTTTTAAATCCAATCCTTCTAATTTAAATAAAGCATCATCAATTTCATCAATAACATTTAGTCTCCAAGGTTCTGAAACAATAATTGGATTAGATCGAATCATTCTTAAGTCGTAAATTTGAGACCTTTTATTCATAGCCTTTGTTATTCTGTAACTATGTATTGATGAAAATATCTGACTATTAGGATAACACTCTCGCATAGAATCAATAAGCGAGATATTTTTCGAAAGAGCGACATGCATTGCTATGTCATCAATTAAAATTATTTTAGGTGAAATTTCTAAACTTAGCATCGTCGAAAAGGATTTGAT
>CAYZDR010000067.1:0-2700 GCA_964477425.1 uncultured Candidatus Saccharibacteria bacterium | reverse complement strand
TTTATTTGACAAACGTGTTATATAGCGATAATATGAAGATAGTTTTAACATTACAGGCTGTTTTTTGAAAACAAAATATGTGGATGCTATTACTGCTATCTGCAAAAGAATCTGCCACCTAGAGTGGTGAGATGGGGAGAAAATTATGGTAAAGGTAAAAGTAGCAACAGGAATGAGAATGAATGAAACTGTCAGAGAAAGAAAAAAGAACTTAATGTCAAAAATAAAAAATCGAAAAATATCTCTGAGCCCAGGATTTAATGGAATCTCAAAAATTATCATAGACTGTTCACAGTGGCTAGCTCAAATTTTAAATGAGTTTCAGCAGCCAATCAGTTTTAGCGCGGATGATCTAAAAATATTGAAAGCACAAAAAGGAAAATCATTAAAATGGTTAAGGTTTTCTTCATTTAATGAGGCCATAAATGCGATAAGAATTATTGAAAAAAAGACAGGGAGAACGTTTTATAAAACGCATCGAGATAGAAAATATCTGTATTTTATTGAACATGGGTATTCTTTGAGACAAAGTATATCTATGGAAGAAAGGAAAACATGGAACAGAGATATTCTAAGGTCACAGTAATAAATCTGGGGGGATAAAAAAATATGTTAAAACAAAAAGTAAAGAGCCTCTACTAAAGTAGTTTAAGGGGCTTTTTCTTTTTGTTATTTTTTGATATACTAATATAAGAATTAAGAATTAAGAATTAAGAATTAAGTCGCCTTTGTTCTTTTGCGAAAGAACTTCGGCGTACCAAGGGGAAAAAACATGTTTGATAAATTGAAGGAGATTAATAAGTTACGTGAATTAAGAAATCAGTTAAAAGCGGAGAAAACTGAGATTGAGCGTAATGGAGTTGTTGTCATTGTTAATGGAGGAATGGAAATAGAAGAATTGAGATTGAATCCAGAACTTGATATTAAGAGACAAACTAAGTCAATAAAAAATGCTGTTAACGATGCTTTAAGAAAAGTGCAAGTTTCTTCTGCTAAAAAAATGAAAGAATCCGGAGACTTCAATTTCTAAATTTAGTCTCAAAGACTTTAGCCCGTCGTTTCTGGGCACTAAAGTACCCGGAACCCGAGTTAAAACTCGGTAGAGTAAATATCTAATGAATAAAGAAATAAAAGAGAAATATAATTTGGTAATCATCGGGGCAGGCCCTGCGGGCCTGACTGCTTCAGTTTATGCATCCCGCTATGGGATAGATCACCTTGTTGTCGGATCAAAAATTGGGGGAGAAGTTTTTGGAGGACATGAAATCGGCAACTTTCCTGGTCTCATAGCAATTAAAGGAACAGAATTAACTAAAAAAATAAAAGCGCAAGTAGAAAGTTTTGGAGCCATGATTTTGAATGATTCGGTGGATAGTATAGCGAGAGATCCTTCGACGCAGCTCAGGACAGGCTTCAAAGTTCAGACATTGGCCAATGGAATTATAGAAGCAAAAACGGTTTTATTGGCAATAGGAACGAAAAAGAGAGAACTTGGTGTTGAGGGAGAAAAAGAATTTTTAGGAAAAGGCGTTTCTTATTGTGTTCATTGCGATGGGGCATTTTTCAAAGGGAAAGATGTAGCAGTAGTTGGTGGGGGAGACTCTGCCATTACTGCAGCACTCTATTTGTCAGATATTTCAAAAAAGGTTTATGTCATCAATAGATCAGATAAATTAAAAGTAGAAAAAATTTGGAAAGATAAACTTAATACAAAAGATAATGTAGAAATTTTACTGAAAGCAGATGTGGCAAAGATTACAGGTCAAAATGTTCTAAAAGAAATAGTTTTAGATAATGGGAAGAAAATTCAGATAGATGGGCTATTTGTTGAAATTGGAAGTATACCAGAACTATCTTTATTAAACGGCATGGATCTAAGGGTAGATAAAAAAGGACACATTCAAATTTTAAGTGGTGGGGAAACAAATGTAGATGGAATATGGGCGGCGGGAGATATTACAAATGGTTCAAATAATTTTCGGCAGATCATCACTGCTTGTTCAGAAGGAGCTATCGCCGTAAATTCTATTCATACTTATCTAAGTGCTAAATAAGGAAGAAGGAAGTAGAATTACAAAAATAAAAATATGAGAGAAGATTGGTATCAACTAAAAATATCAGATGTTTTGTATCGTTTGAAGAGTTCAAGAACGGGACTTTCTGAAAAAGAAGCTCGAAAACGTTTGGCGAAGGACGGGATCAACAGAATATCGGAAGACAAACCTGCATCAAAAATCAAGATGTTATTGGCACAGTTCAATAATGTTTTAGTGTACATTGTTTTGGTTGCAACAGGAGTATCAATATTTTTGCATCACTGGGGAGACGCAATTTTTATTTTGTTAGTAGTGTTAATCAACACCCTTGTTGGATTTTTTCAAGAGTATAAAGCAGATAAAACTATCAGGGAGATGAAAAAACTTGTTGCTCACACGACTACTATAATTAGGGATGGCAAAGTAAAATTAGTGAGTGCATTTCATATAGCAGTGGGGGATGTTATCATCTTAAAAGCTGGGGATGCGATTCCTGCTGATGCCAGAGTTATTCAAAGTGATAATTTGAAAATTGATGAAGCAAGTCTAACAGGTGAATCTTATCCCGCGTCTAAAAATAAAGATGCTCTAATAAAACAAACTTCTTATTCGGATCAAGATAATATGGTTTTTGCGGGAACGCTTGTTGCAGAAGGGGCGGGGA
>CAYZDR010000066.1:0-2936 GCA_964477425.1 uncultured Candidatus Saccharibacteria bacterium | reverse complement strand
TTGCTATGGTACGTTATGTCCGGTTCAAATATAAAGGGCACGCAAAAGCGATTGGAGGTGCAGATTATCCTTTACCATATCCAAGTACAAATTTCGTTCTGGATCTAAAATGGCGGAAACCTACTAATGAAAATTATTGGACAGAATCTCACGTTTTTTGGTCTTTAAGGTATTGGTATGGCCGTGGTCCATGTATCATTACAAGTGTTGATGGAATCACAGTCTTAGCAAACACAGACTGGCCAGATTACACGAATAAGACAATTAATATTGGTGAAAACCCATGCCCTAATCTTGAATTTAAACTATATCAAAGAGTAAACTTAGAAAAGCGAGAAGAAACACACGTGTGGATAAAATCGATTGAATTATTAGATGAAAACATGCAAGTATTACCAAATCCATGTATACCAGGGTTTGAAGTTGGCGATAAATATGTTCTGTACGATCCAGTAGAACAAAGATTTATTATAGATCCACCATATTAATTTTTTGTATACCACAGATTATATTTATTTTTTAATATTTCTAGTATTTTTAGTAACTCATTTTCTTTTCCTTTTACCAATTTTATTTTTGGGTTTTGTAAATCCTCCCAAACCATTTGAAAAAAATCAAACCTTGTAATCAGTTCTTCTTTTTTTTCATGAAAATAATAATTACCAAAGCTTGTTTTTTTGAAAGAATAATATTGATCAAGTTTAGTATTTTTAAAATCTTTTTCTTTGATTATTAACTGTCCATCAAAAACCTCGTGGATATCATCTTCAGTTTTGTAAGTTGCGCGATAGATATATCTGACTTTTTCTTTGTTCCACAGATACAATCCATATGCTTGTTTATCATTTTCAAAAAAATCTATAACTTGTATTGGTCCTAGTTTTTGATCAAATACAGATAACCTATCAACCATATCGATATTACCACATTTCCAGTTTTTCTCATAATTTTTGATTATCGTCATTTTTTGTTTCTCTTGTTTTGTATTTTTTCACGCTATGCCATGATACACTGAGAGCTTTTCTTGCAGCATTAATAGAAGCATTCGGATGCTCTAAGAAGTAATTTTGAATCCTGTCGGTGTTTTCATTTTTTAATTTTGATTTTTTGCTCTTAGTTCGCGGGCTATCATCTTTTGGTTGTGTTGTTTCTAAAGATAGATCGCTCTTTAGGATCATCATCAGAAGCTCTAGGGAAACACAAAGCGCAATAGGTGGAATTGCATGAGCTGACTGAGCTAAGAGGTTCTCAGGCGAATGAATCACATTGAAAATGGTTGAAATTGTGGTAAAAACAAGCAGCACGCACCATCCAGGTTTTGGATTTTCAACTGCTAAATTAGCTCTCAGAATAAAGAGCGAAGCTAGAACTAAGAAGCAGTCTAAACAGACTGGCCATAGTGGTGCTAAAAATGGATCTATTCCAGCTTCGATTGCAGTTTCTCTCAGGTTTGAATAGCTGAGAGCAAACGACGATACTAAAATAATTGCAACTATAATTGCGAACGCCGCAAAAATAATTTTCGAGGGTTTCATTTTAATCTAAAATAATCACGATGGCTTTTTTTCCTAGATGTTGTTTTGGAATTCCAACGGTTGCACCATTTCCGGACCGCACTGTTAGTCGCGGTGGCAGTAACGAAAAACTAAGAACGTCGTCGTACATTTTAAATATTCTTTCATTTTTTGTTTCAATTCCCAATTTCATTTTTTAATACTCCTATTACAAATTCTTTGATCGAGTCTCTTTCAAAAGGAAAAACAATTCCGGATTCAATTGCTTGATCGTCAAGTTCATCTATTATGTCATCGTAACTCCAGCCACATTTTTTATACCATTCTAATACTGGATTAGTTTCAAAATATTCGTCTGGGTTTTGTATTAGTCCTATAAGATCATGTTCTGGTGCATTTGCTAATATGGTATCAATTTCTACGTAATCCGCACCTTCGTTCAGCGCTGGAATGATTATTTCATCCCCATATTGACATAATTTAGAAGCGTCGATTATAGACGATAGCATATGCTCTTCAACGCAACTATCATAATCTGTTTTATGAGATCTTGCCCGAACCCGGACCGTTTTTCCTATATGATCAACAACTAAATAGATGAGCATCTGCTCATAGTTGTTTTCTGGATCTGCGGCTGTTAGTGCTAATTCATTATCTGTTTTTATGATTAAATTCATATAAGTTTTCATTTTTGCACCTTTGTATATATGTTGTACTCACAACTATTTATAGATTTCTGATTTTTTTGAAAACAAAAACGATAGTTATAAATACTTGTAAGTACAATATATATGTGTATAATTAAAGAGGATGAAAATGACAAAAAATGAAATTAAAAATAAAACTATCACTCTTTCAAAAAAAGAGTATAGGAAACTAAAAGCAGACGCTTTAGAAACAGGCGGGTATGTTGCAGCGTATATTAGAAGAACAGACACAGGTGGTGTCTGTGCTACACTAAAAGCTGGAGAAACCAGATCTGACATAAGACCAGGATGGTATAGAATTATGACGCCTTTCTTGAGTGAGAAATTTGTACACATTCCGGCTGGAGTTCTGTCAAAATTTGCAGAAGAACTTGATCTAAAATGGGAGGCATAAAAAATGTCCGTGATTACAACCGAAAACGAATATGATCAAATTGAAAAGTACCTAGATATTCCTGAACTAGACGTAGATCAAAAGACCCAGACGTATGTCTGGAGCAATGGAGATATACCAGAAACTCTGAAGGAGCTGATTTCCGAATGCATTGACATTTGGAAAATATATTTGTTTGATGATGAAAACAGAAAATTTCCCAATCCAGAAAGCATAGAATTAGACAAAAATGCAATATCTGAACTTTCAGAAGTTTTGGGATATATAGAAGAAGAAGAAACAGCACAGTCAGAAAAGCGAATGTTTCAGTTTATTGATGCA
>CAYZDR010000065.1:0-3084 GCA_964477425.1 uncultured Candidatus Saccharibacteria bacterium | reverse complement strand
TTTCTACTATCTCTGGCTGAACATCTTTTTTTTGCATTGCTGCTAATAGTTTTTCTCGAATTTTTTCTTGTTGTTCTGAAGAAACCCTTGGAGCAAATACTTTCTTTAATTCCTCAATCTTACTAACAGGTTTTTCAACTTTTATTTCAGATGGTTCAGGAAAAGAATATTCAGGAATAATTGATTCAGAAGGTATTTGTTCTGCAATAGTTTGTTCAGCTTTTTCTTTTGCTACAGTTTCTGTTTTTATTACGCTTAAAGGGGTTTGTTTTTGAACTGATTCTTTCGCTCCGCCAATTTTTATAGTTTCCTCTTTTTGAATTTCGAAAGCTTTTTGAGGTACTATTTTTTCTTTTTGTGGTATTTTTTGAAAGGTAAATCCTGTCTTGTTAATTTGTAATTGATTTAAATCATCTTTTAATGGTTCAAAAATTTTATCCCAGATAATTTTATCTATTATTGTCACACTAGTATCAGGAATATCTAAATGCGATTTTAATGTCTCTCTAAAAGTATTGATCGGTAATCTACCTAACAGAATATCCATTATATCACCTTCAATAATGTTTAATGTATTGGCGTCAGAATTGAGTTGTCCTAAATTTGTTGCATCTTTTATAGTTTCGGATGTGCGATCAGAATAGAAAGCCTTTTTGAGGTTAGTGGGCAAGCTATCTAAAATCTTTTTTAAGCTTTTCTTCATATTTATATATTTGGCGTACCAAGGGTTTCTTTTAGAGAGTTACTTGTTTTTAATTTTTGATTAAGTTCATTAATAACTTTGTCAGCTTTTACCCATTCATTATAAGCGGTCTGTTCCTTCGCTTTGAGAGTTGCGTCTCCTGGGTTTGCTTTCGATTTTGCATCTGCCTTTGCATGTTCGTTTATGGCCCAAGATTCCTTATTTTTCAGCGCTGTAGCAACTGCACCATCAGGGCCAGTATATGGCTTTGGGTTTGTGGATGTTCCTCCAAACAATGTTCCTTGGTTATATTCTTCTTCGCTTACATTATCAAAGAAAGCTCTTAATTGGTTTGTTTTTAGATATACCAATTCTTGAAGAAACTCATCAACATCTCCACCTGTGTCTTTAATAGCTTCAATAATGTATTCTGTTTTTTTTGGTAGATTTTCAGGGCTCATACCTTTCAAATTGTTAACCACTTGTTCTTTATAATCAGGTGCTTCCCGATCCAATTCTTCCAATTTTCCTTCTTTTCCAATTTTGAAATATTGAGGTTTAGCATCTCTGATAGTTTTGGCGTCTAAATCAGGATTATTATTACGAATGTCTCTTCTGATTGAATCTATGGCTTGATCATCATTTTTGATCCATCCTTTCTTTAAAGCAATATTTCTGGCAGCCATGTAATGAGCATATGCATCTTTATTCATCTGACTTGGCGCTTTTCCATTTGCTATATCTACAATTTCTCCTTTGGATCTATTTTCCATATCTTTTTCGTATTTTCTAATATCAGCAGCCTTTTGAACACGATCACTCTGATCAAGCATGTTGTGGCCAAACTTGTTAAGAAGAGGAACTTGGGTTAATTTTTTCGCGGCAGCTCTATAGGTATTTGATCCCTGAACTCCACGAGTTACTGTTGTTCCAACTTTAGCTCCTACAGCAGATCCAATTTTACTAGTCTGTTTTATGATAGTTTGTGATACTGCTCCCCCACTTTGAAGAGAGAAAATTAATCCTCCAACTAAGAACATAGAGAATAAGGCCATTCGTATTATTGTTACAGCCATAGAATCTGCACCAATTGGTCCTATAGTATTTATTGCTGTCATTGCCGTTAGGCCGAGATAAAGTGAAAAAGCAAATATTATAGGGAAGGAGCACCATTTTAGAAAATTATCCCACCACATTTTCCAATATTTCTCTGTATCAGGAAAAATCCATGCGGCAAAAACAATCGGAGAAAGTCCTAAAAGAATAATCAAAAGAAGATTTCTGATAATTACAGTTAAGAAAATAGATAATAGGGCAATAACGGAAAATCCACCCACAAGTATCATAACAAAGCTGATTATAAAGAAATTACCAAAACGCAATGAATAGCTTTCTACTTCATCTGCTTCTTCAGCTCCAGCTATTGCTGGTATTTCATATTTATCATCGCTAAATATAGAAGGAGGATTATATGTATCAGATGTTGTGCTTGCGGTGTAACCAAAGCTCTCCATTATGCGAGGAGCGGTACTTCCGTTTTCTTGAGACATGCTCAAGAAATACCCAGTAAGATAATTTGAAGTATCTACTATAATTCCTGATATAACTAAACTAAAATTTACTAATAAAGCGACGAGTATTAATTTCCAAAGAATTTGTTTCCATGCATATTTTTTATAACCAAGAATAGTAGCAATAGCAATACCTATTAATCCCAAAACTAAAAGAGAATTTACAATATTACGAAGCATGGTCCATATTGCTATAACTCCTGCATTGGTAGCAAACCCACCATAAGTTTCAGGATCCAATGCATTTAATATCCATTCTATTTCCAAATCTATTAATCCAGTAAACATTTTGCCCAATCCTTCAAGTATGCCTTTTGTGGCAACACACCACATGTCTGCAATCACTACTCTTATTTCGCATCCAAGTGAATCAAGCCCCCAACCATACCTTGCTGCGCATTCAGCCATTCCATCTTCAAAGGTCTTTTTACAAATACCCTCAGGCCTCTCTTCCGGAAGTCTGACATTTATTGTTTGTGCTCCATGCCTTATTGTTGTTTGTCCAGGGGTAGGGTTTTCAATACAACATTGGGTTTTCCCACTAGCACCAACACAACTTAAAGGAGATTCAATGTAGTCACCTTCTAAAGCATTACAACTTGTTGCTCTTGGCGAAATACATACGCCTTCTTGTTCTTCACATTTAGACGCAGCTCTTACTTGTGGGATATTGCTTTTTAAAACAGGGCTTATTAGTAAAGCGAAAACTACAATGCTAAAAATCCCAACTTTTAATATATTTTTTGTTTTCATATTAATGATTTTTATATTTTTCTTATTATAATTAGACAGTTTTATTATACAATATTTTTGATTAACAAGGAAGAAAGA
>CAYZDR010000064.1:0-3425 GCA_964477425.1 uncultured Candidatus Saccharibacteria bacterium | reverse complement strand
AAAACAGATATACTACATAAAGATATTTTTGTTCTATCTAAATATTGTATACAGTCTAAAATCAATAGGAGAAGTCAAAAGAGTTCTCAAACATCTTGCATTTGCATCAGCGGTTTTGATCAGTGTGGGATTTATGCAATTATTTGTTCTCTACATAGTTCCATTTGAAGCTCTTTGGGAATTTTGGGCATCAAAAATATCATTAGCGACTTATGGTCAAAAATTTAGCAGTATTTCATTATTACATAATACATGGTTTGCTTTTGCACCTTCAGGGTCAGCAACTTCGTTGAGAATGTTCTCTCTATTTTCTGGATCACTTGCTTTTGCTACCGGGGCGATGCTTATGTTAATATTCCCTCTAATATTCTATTTTTCAAAAGAAAAGATTTCTCGTAGCAGAAAAATTTTATGTTGGAGTTCTGTTGCTATAATTATGTTAGCAATAATTCTATCAGGAAGTCGTGGTTCATGGGTCACCATTATTTTTCCTTTTTTGTTTGGTATTTTCATTTTGTTATTCAAGAAGATTTCTTTGAAGGACAAAAAATTATATGTCAACAAAATTTTTATATCAATCTTTATTTTTGCCTTACTTTTTCCTCTTTCTCCTCTTATATTACATACAGGCAATTTAGCAACATCGTCAATCGGAAGAATCTGGAGTCTTAAAAATACTGAAGAAATATCCAACAAAGCGCGAATAGAAATATGGCAACATTCTTTTGAGGATCTTAAAAAACATCCTTTGACGGGGGTAGGGCTAAACAATTTTTCTGCAGATTTGGATGGGGCGGTGTATAAAGCAACAAGTCATAATATGTATTTGTATATTGCTGTAGAAATGGGAATCCTGAGCGTTTTATTGGTTTTATTCTTACTATACTTTATAATGAAAGATATAGTGAATGAATTTTTTCTGGCAGATGATAGTTTCCTGAAAATGTTCTTTTTTGCATTGGGAGCAAGTCTGACATGGGTTCTGGGATATGGATTTATTATGGATGAGCTTTTGAATGTAGATAAGACAACTTTAATTTTTGTAACTTTAGTTGGAGTTTTTTATGCAATACGAAGAATTCAAAAAAGACAAAGAGATGCCATTGGTTTCGGTGGCAGTGATGTCATTTAATAGTAGGAAATATTATGGAAAGCGGTATGATGAAATTTCTAGATATCTTGAAGTTTGTCTTGAGTCTATAAAAAAGCAAAGCTATCAGAATATAGAATTATCTGTTTTTGATGATTGTTCAGAGGAGGATCCATCTAAAAAAATAAAAAAATCTTTTCCAGACGTGAAAGTTTTTAGAAATAAGGAAAATTTGGGATTGTTAAAGACGGAGAATGAAGCGATTAGACAGTCGCGTGGGAAGTATATTTTAATTCTCAATCAAGATATACATCTCCAAAATAACTACATAGAAAAATTAGTTTCAGTAATGGAAAATGATGAGAAAATAGGAGTTGCTAGTGGAAAAATATTAAAATTTCAAGTAAGTGAAAATAATGAATTGCAGTTTTCAAAAATGATTGATAGTGCTGGAATGATATTTTTTTGTGACAGAAACATTCTAGAGCGTGGGCAGAGAGAGGAAGATACTGGGAAGTATGAAAAATCAGAAACAGTTTTTGGTGTGACAGGAGCAGCCCCTTTTTATCGCAAAGAAGCACTAGAAGATATTAAGATAAATAATGAATATTATGATGAAGATTTCTGGATGTATAAAGACGATGTAGACTTATGTTGGAGGTTAAATTTGATGGGGTGGAAATGCGAATACTGTCCACAAACTATAGCATATCATGCAAGATCGGCAGCTGGGATTTCCGTAAAGATGAGGAAGAACTTTGTAACACGACGGATAGGATATATTATCCATAGATTTATAAAGAGAGATGGTGGGACAGCAAAAGTTAGGAGAAGAGATTTCTGTAATCATTATCTAATGCTTGTTAAAAACGATACTGTATCAAGTTTATTAAAGTCTATTTTGCCATTTTCTTGGAGGGAACTACAGAAACTAGTATTTGGAATATTCTTTGAACCACATGTATATTTCCCTGGATGGGTGGACTTTTTTCGAAAATTAGCTAAAATAAAGAAGAAGAGGAAAATTATTCAATCTCGCAGAAAAATATCTTCAAAAGAAATAGAAAAGCTATTTTGTGGTTCAATTTGGTAATAAATTATATATGAACATTTACGACGAAGAAAAAGACAATCATAGCGAGGTGGAAACTCAGAAAAAAAAGTCTGCTAAAAGTGGATCATTTTTCAAGAGGTTGATTTTAATAGTAGCAATTCTACTTTCTTTTGCATTTGTTTCAAGCGCCTTTGCTGTATATAGAGCAGGTAGCACTTATATAAAAATTTCAGATAGCAACAATCCAGTATGGGAAAATATTCTATCATTCATACCATTCAATGATAATTCTTTTGTAGGAAAACTTTTGGCAAGCGACGAATCTATATTAGAACAAGATGCAGAACGTATAAATGTAGCAGTCATGGGAATCAGAGGGAAAGATGATCCAAACGGTGGGCTACTTGCTGACACAATCATGATTATGAGTATCAACATGGAAGATAATAAATTGGCATTGATTTCTATTCCACGCGATCTGTATGTCAAAGTCCCTTATACTGAAACAATGGCAAAAATTAATTTTGTTCATGCACACGGAGAAGTTAACGGTGGGCAGGGGATAACCCTCATGAAAGAAATTCTTGAAACTGTAACAGGGCTTAAAATCCATTTTGCTATCTCTGTAAATTTTGAAGCATTTAAGGAAACTGTAGATATTTTAGATGGCATTACTGTTCATGTTCCAAAAGATTTTTCTGAAACTCAACAATGGCAAGGTGAACCATTTTTTGTGTCAGCAGGTGATCAGAAGATGGATGGGGAGACAGCGTTGTTGTATGCTAGGGCGCGATATAGCACAAGTGATTTTGATAGAGCGAGGAGACAACAGGAAATTTTAGTTGCAGTGGGGAATAAGGCATCTAGTGCAGGTGTTTTGCTAAATCCAGTGAAGATGAACGCTTTTTTGGATGTTATCGGAGATAATGTTAAAACAGATATGAAAGTTCGTGAGATGAAAAAAATGGTTGAAATAGCTAGAAAGTTAGACCTAGGAGATGTTAAAAAAAGAGTTTTTGATTCTACAGAAACCGGGCTTTTGGAAGATAAAATAACTGAAATTGGAGAATATATTTTGGTGCCTAGAGGAAGTACATTTGCAGAAATCAATCAAGTTTGCAGAAATATATTTAATAAAGAGCAATAAAGACTGTTGAAAATTTCAAAATCCAAAGTCCAAATTTCAAAACAATCAAAAAATATCTTTTTAATTCGGACTTTAATATTTCTTTGGGTTTTTTAATTTTTAATTTTTAATTTTCGTATGGATCTATCTATAAT
>CAYZDR010000063.1:0-3509 GCA_964477425.1 uncultured Candidatus Saccharibacteria bacterium | reverse complement strand
TTTTATTGGTTAAAATATCGTTTTTAAGTTTAAAGTTTAAAGTTTAAAGTTTAAAGTTTAAAAAAATAATAAATATTAAAGAATAAAAGAAATAAAAATTTGTCGCATAGAAATCTTTAATTTTTAATCTTAAAATCTTTTCTTTAAACTTTAAACTTGTAAATTTAAACTTATCGTATGCGTTACAACATTCCACAATTTATTGATACAGAGGACAAAGTTATCGGGCCTTTTACGATAAAGCAGTTTTTATGGTTGCTTGGTGGAGGTGGATTACTTTTTCTGATCTGGACATTCGCTGGAAGCATGTTTATCTTTTTTATTCTTGCTACTCCGGTGGTTGCAGTAATAGTAACAATGGCATTTAAGAAAATGAATGGTAAACCAATGATTGATGTTGCTATAAATTTCTTCAAGCTTTTTACGTCACCTAAAAAATATATATGGAAAAAGGAAAACAAAAATGACGAATGGAAAAAACAATAAATCTACGAGTACACAGCAATTAGTTGATATTGAGGAAATTCGCGACGGTGTTATAGTCCTCAAAGGTGGGGCATTGCGAGCAATTCTAATGGTCTCAAGTGTTAATTTTTCGCTTAAATCAGCAGAAGAACAGGATGCGATTATTTTTGGTTATCAGTCATTTCTGAATTCTTTAGATTTTCCCTTACAAGTTATTATAAATTCTCGTAGGTTAAAGATAGATTCATATCTAAAAACTTTAGGTGAAATTGAAAAAGAGCAGACTAACGATCTATTGAAAATGCAGACAGTGGAATACTCAGATTTCATTAAGCAGTTGGTAGAAATGTCTAATATTATGAGCAAAACTTTTTATGTTGTTGTCCCATTTTCATTCATGGAAAGCAAAGGGACAAGTGTTTTTTCTAAACTGTCATCTATCTTGAGTGCAAAAAAAGTTCCATCTGCAGATAGTAAGAGTTTTGAAAAAATAAAAGATCAATTATTGCAGAGAGTGAGTTTAATTTCATCCAGTCTAAAAGGCTTGGGAGCGAAAAGCGCTATGTTAAAAACGCAAGAAGTGATAGAATTATTCTATAACATATATAATCCAGATTTATCGGACAGAGAAAAGATTGCAGATATGTCCGATATTTCAATAAACACAAAAAATGTCTCTTAAAGAAAAAACTAAATCTAAATCTGAAGAAGTTTCCACCGTCGCTTCTGCGGAAGCTATGGCGGACAAGACGGCGAACCCAGCCTTCGCTCCTGCGGGAGCTACGGCGGGCGAAGCAAGACAAGCTAATGACATGGTGTCTGTCAGGGATTTAATTTCTCCTGCGGGGATGCAAGTTAGTGCTAATTTTCTTCAGGTTTCCTCAAAATATGTGAGGACATTATTTGTTCTAACTTACCCAAGATATTTGCAGACAGGTTGGTTTTCGCCGATTATAAATTTGGACATTTCTTTAGATGTTGCAATGTTTATTCATCCAGTGGATAGTATAATCATTCTCAAGAATCTAAAAAGAACAGTTACGCGTCTTTCTGCTCAACTATCTTCAAATCAAGAAAAAGGGCTTACGCGTGATCCTATATTGGAAACAGCAATTCAGGATGCTGAAAGTTTGAGAGATGAATTGCAACAGGGGAATGAAAAGTTTTTTAAGTTCGGTTTGTACATAACGATATATGCTGATTCTGCTGAAGAATTAGAAAAATCCTCCACGCGTGTGGCGACAATGTTAGAGGGTGGGCTTATTTATACGAAGCCAACTCTATTCCAAATGAAGGAGGGATTTTTCTCTACTCTTCCTCTTTGCCAAGATAAAATTTCAGTTCTTTCTAATATGAACACATCTCCGCTATCCACATCTTTCCCATTTACTTCATGCGATTTATCATCCAACGAGGGGATTTTGTACGGGATCAATAGGCATAATAATAGTCTAATTCTTTTTGACAGGTTCAAAATGGAAAATGCTAATATGGTTATTTTTGCTAAGTCTGGAGCTGGAAAAAGTTATATGGTGAAATTGGAAATTTTAAGAAGTTTGATGATGGGGACAGATGTTTTGGTTATTGATCCAGAAAATGAATACAAACATTTATGTGATACTGTTGGTGGGGCTTATGTAAAAATATCCCTAGCCTCTGAAAATCATCTCAATCCATTTGATCTCCCACCGAGTATAGAAGATGAAGATTTTGCAGACACATTAAGAAGTAATATTGTGAATTTAATTGGACTTGTTCGTCTAATGCTTGGTGATCTGGCTCCTGAAGAAGAAGCGATTATTGATGAGGGAATTAGAGAGACTTATGCGATAAAGGATATTACAGCAAATTCAAACTTTTCTTCTGAAATGGATTTTCCTACTATGCAGGATTTTCAAATGATTTTATCAAACATGAAAGGAGCCGAAAGTTTGTCTCAAAGGATAAAAAAATATACAGAAGGGGTTTTTGCAGGATTTTTGAATAATAAAACCAATACAGACGTGAATAAACAATTAGTGGTTTTCAGCATGCGAGATATGGAGGAAGAGCTAAGGCCGATTGCTATGTATATTGTTCTGAATTTTATTTGGACCATTATTCGATCAAAATTGAAGAAACGCGAATTAGTTGTTGATGAAGCTTGGGTGATGATGAAAAATGAAAATGCTGCATCGTTTCTATTTGGGATTGCGAAAAGATGTAGAAAATATTTTCTTGGGCTTACAACTATCTCACAGGATGTAAATGATTTTTTGAGTAGCAATTACGGAAAGCCAATAGTGACAAACTCATCAATGCAATTATTATTGAGACAGTCTCCAGCCTCTATGGATGTTTTGACAGAAACTTTTAATTTAACAAAAGAAGAAAGATTTTTACTATTAGAAAGTGGAGTTGGAGAAGGAATATTTTTTGCAGGATTGAAACATGTTGCGATTAGCGTCGTGGCATCATATTCTGAAGATCAGATAATAACATCAGATCCTTCACAACTTTTGGAGATTGAAAAAGCTAAAGCTGAATTGGCAAGTGAGAATAATCAGGAGGGATAAAGAAATGAGTAAGCAAGATTTATATGCAAATCAATTGAGAATGGCAAGAGAAAAAAATTCTCCCAAAGAGCAAGCGAAAGAACATTTGAAAAAAGAAATTAAAAGACAAGTTCTTATCTGGTTCTGCACATTCGTTTTACCGTGGATTTTATTGATAGGAGGAATACTATTTATTATTGGATTAGTATGGTTTATGGCTTGTGATAATTCAATGGGTGGATGGAGTGGATGGACAATTTCAAGAATGTTTAATTCAAGAGGATTGTGTCCGTTTTGATCAATGTGCATTGATCAATGAACAATGATCAATGACGACGAATGTACGTCATGTAGGGGTTCAATATCTTGAACCCGTGAAGTCAGGATAATACAAATGAAAAAAATAAAAAACAAAATTATTGCGATTAGTACTGGTGCTGGATTTTTGTTTGTGGTGGCAAGTGGGATTGCTTTGGCAGAAGATATAGGATTGCTTGTTCCAATTCCGGG
>CAYZDR010000062.1:1407-3565 GCA_964477425.1 uncultured Candidatus Saccharibacteria bacterium | reverse complement strand
AAAGACTAAAACAATTTTTAGATTCTTTCGATAATGTTGGATCCAGTAAGGTTTATCAAGGAACATTAATTGGGGATGAAAGATCTGAAGAAGAAATTGAGCAGTTAAGAAAATGTGGTTATGATGTCAGGACTAAACCTGTAAAAATAATGAAGCATTCCGTAGATACATCTAGTATAGAGTCAAATTCTCCTGCACTGATAAGCAACTTTGTAAGAAAATGTTTATTGAGAAAATTAGACTTAGAAACGATTGAGTATATAAATAAGAAATTTACTGAAATGAATAAATCAGGGATTTATTTTGTAGAAGATATGAAATGTAATTTTGATGTTGAAATTGGCAGAGATATGCTTTTGGATTTTGCAAAAAATAGTATTGAAACATTTATATTATGGAGTGGTGATAGTGACTTTGCTGATCCTATAGAACAGTTGCTTGATGATAATAAAAAAGCCGTGCTTTTTGCAACGACTAGAAGAATTTCATCAGAGTTAAATCATCTTAGAAATAAAGGGTTGATAGTTTTTGATATTCAGAAGATTCGTAATTTCATTTGTTGGAATAAAGAAATACAAGAAAACGTAAAAGGCAAAATATAAACGCAAAAGGGATTCCGATAAACGAAACCCCTAAGCCCTAGAATTCTTGAGGTTTTTCAACCTACAAATAGAGTGTAGCATATAGAATATGGAAATGTCAATAGTTATCCACATATTCAGATCAAGGTAATAAGTAGACTAAAAAACATAAAATCTTGCGTTTTCATGGTAAATTATGGTAGTCTGTAGATATAAAAGATTTAATAATCCGTCCATACTGAAGCTATTGTGGACAAATCCACCTTCGCTAAAGCTACGGCGGACAAGGAAAAAAATATGGAAAAGTGTAATTGTAAATGTCCGGTTGGATGTAAATTATGTAAAATTAGTTTTCTGACATCTTTAGGTGTCGTCGTGTATGTTTTAGGAATTTCATGGTTACTGATGAATGCAGAAAGACTATTTGGGACTGCTCAAGAATTTTGGGGACCAGCTGTGTTACTCCTACTTTTTGTATTCTCAGCTCTAATAACAGGATTGTTAGTTTTGGGTTATCCCATTTGGTTGTATTTGGAACAGAGGAAAAAAGATGCTGTGAGAGTGTTACTATATAATACAGGATGGCTATTTGGATTTCTGATTCTATTTTTTGTTGTAATGAGCAAAATGTAATAAAAATTTATGAAATGTCTTTGTCTTTCATCAAGAGGATTGGATAGTCTATTAACTGTTGAGATAATGAAACAGCAGGGGATAGACACTAAAATTGTGGAGTTCAAAACTCCTTTTTTTGGACATGAAGAAGGGATAGATATTTCTGAAGATTTCGTAAAAATGTTAAAAAATCCAAAGTTCGGATATGGAAAAAACTTGAATCCATGTATTGATTGTAAAATTCTAATGTTAAAAAAAGCACGAGAAATGTTAAAAAAAGAACACGCATATTTTTTGGCAACTGGCGAGGTGGTGGGGCAACGTCCCATGTCTCAAAATAAGCAAACTTTATTGACGATGGACAAGGAGGCAAAAATAGAAGGACTTGTTGTTCGTCCACTTTCAGCTAAATTATTGCCAGAAACAATTCCAGAGAAAGAGAAATGGATTGATAGAAACAAATTATATGAAATCTCAGGTAGATCTCGCAAAGATCAAATGGATTTGGCGAACAGATTTGGTATTCAAGACTATCCAACTCCAGCGGGTGGATGTCTTTTAACTGATGCAGGATTTTCCATGCGTATGGTGCAACTAATGAAAATTCATCCTGAATTTTCTGCTGACGACGCCGAATTTATAAAACACGGCAGAATGTTTGCCGTGGGAGAGGGTGTTTTAATTGTTGGGAGAAATAAAGAAGAAAACTACAAATTAATGGATGTCCAAAAAGATCATGATGTAATTTTTGATTATACTATCGTACCAGGCCCATTTGCTTTATTAAGATTTGACGATAGTTTTTCAGCAAGGTTAGAAGCGGATAAAATTGTGAGAAAGTATATTAAATAGAAATTAAAAAATCCAAATTAAAAATGACAAAGAAATGTCAAAACGTCGTTTCTGTCATTGCGAACCGCAGTGAATCAATCTCGTAACTATGCAGTTGAACTAGGATTTAC
>CAYZDR010000062.1:0-1307 GCA_964477425.1 uncultured Candidatus Saccharibacteria bacterium | reverse complement strand
CCAGTATCCCAATCCCTCAACAACACCATCTGCAAAAGATTTTTTTGCAAAGTATGTATTTTTAGAATCAGATTCTCTGATTTTTTGTTTTAATTTTTCATCTGCATTCCCAACTACAATTGATTTAATACTACTTGTAAATACTTCAATATCATTGTTCCCATCTCCTGCAAATATTATATTTTTTTCTAGAATATCTAATTTTTTTGCAACATATTGTAATCCAGTAAGTTTAGAAACTTTACATGGTAGAACATCTATAATTCCCATCCCTGTTTGAAATTCAAATGCAGGGATTAATCGTGCACTAGAAATATTTTTGGATAAAAGCAACTGATTAACTTCTTTCGTTGCTTCATGTATATCTTTTTCAGGATCAACCAAAAATACTATGCGCATCTTATTCTGTCTTTCTTCCTCTGCTTCTTGCAAGAATGAAAAAGTATTAGTTAGAATTTTTAATATTTTCTCACGATTGAAATCTGGATTTTGCTCTATTAAAAAATTTTCATATTCCAAATCTTCAACCCATTTGTCTGTCTCATGGAAAAAAATAGATGCTCCGTTACTGCATATTAAAAAATCAGAAGTGGGTAAAGAATATTCATCAAAAGCTCTTGCTGTCTGAAAAAAAGCTCTGCCAGTAGGGTATCCTAAAATGCAATTCGGAATATTCTTGATTATTTCCCCTATTTTTTGAATTTTTTCTAAATCTAAAAATTGGTGATCAAATGGCACTAATGTATCATCAATATCAAATGCTAATAAAGTTTTATTATTCATATCTATATAATAGCATGACATGTAATAAAATTCCATTATACTCCTTCGCTAAATAAGTTGCCATTTATACAGGGAGTGGTAAAATAGAAGTATGTTAAAAAGAAAGAAAATAGTTAGAAAATTAACACAGAGTGGATGCAAGACTTGGTATGTAACTTTGCCTCCTAAAATTGTCAATCGCTTTCAATGGAAAAAGGGAGAAGAAATTGAAATTGTTGCAGATAGAGAGAAGCAGGAAATTATCTTGAAAAGAAAGACGAATGGACACGAATTAGGAACGAATTAACACGAATCACGAATCCGTTATTAGTGATTAGTGAACATTCGTTCTACATCAGTGTTAATTCGTGTTATTACACTGTGGATAACTACTCCTAACATTAAAATGTCCCTCGTGCTACAATAAAAACAGTCGCCTATGCTTTTCAAGCTACGGCGTACCAAAGTAAATAATTAAAAATATAAAAAAATGAAACAAAAACTATTTCGTTTAAGTAAGTACACAGTAAATTGTGCTTTGATAG
>CAYZDR010000061.1:0-3643 GCA_964477425.1 uncultured Candidatus Saccharibacteria bacterium | reverse complement strand
TTTTCAATGATCAATTATCAATGATCAATTACGAACGCTAACGCCGACCGGCATTGATAATTGCACATTGACAATTGATTATGTCGCCCGCGAAATAATACAGCAGACAAGATAATGATGAGAAATTCAAAACATTGCGACGGTGCGACATTGCGACAGTACGACAGTAGAGACGTTTTAATGACTACATTTGACATTTTGTAAAAATAATGATATGATTGTTGAATAGTTTAGTATCTTGAAAATTAGGATTATTTATATAGATAAACGGTTCTAATACCGTTTGATGAAAAAACCTTATATAGGAGAAGTAAGATGGACAAAGAGAAATCTCAAGGACATGTACTTATACTTTTAACGATATGCATTATATTCTTCTTATTATTAGCTACGAATTATTGGAAATTTATTAATTCCGCTAATAAGAAAAAAATCGAATCCCAAACTGCTTCAATTAATAAGAAAAAAATCGAATCCCAAACTGCTTCAATAATTATGGAAATCTCCCAGCTGAAATATGAGAAAGCCAACCTATTTATTGAAGGAAGAGACGTAGTAGATGGACACGCAACTGATTGTATGTGGGTACAACAAGGAAATCAGGTCATTACCATACGTAATTCGCTATACAAAGTTCCCCCGTTCGAAATCACTATGCGCATCGCCCGTCAGATACCTCATCACACTTTTTTTGTTGATCGAAATATTTTAGGTAAATTCACAAAAATTATGAATGAACACGCCGACTATATCGGAGTGAGTGACTCCGCGAATAATTATCCTATCTATTTATTCTGATTCTTGTTGTTGTTTTCATATCATTAGCCACACCCCGAACCAGTTTCGGAATAGAGTGTGGCTTTTCTTTTTGCTAAATGTACATATTTATGTGCATTTAATATCGTCGTCGCAATCCTAGTTAATCATTTAATCCTAAAAATCCTAGTTCAGACACCATTGTAATTGACAATTAACCGCCCCATATGCTAATATACAGACATGAAGAAAGACATACATCCAAAGTATTTTGAGACTAAAGTGACTTGTTCTTGCGGGAATAAATTCACAACAAAATCAACTATGAAAGAAATTCAGGTTGAAGTATGTTCAGCATGCCACCCATTCTATACAGGAAAAAAGAAAGTTATTGACTCCACTGGACGTGTTGACCTATTCAATAGACGAGTAGCTGCAAAAAAAGATACAATCAAAACTAAAAAAACGAGGGTTAAAAAGAATGATGGATCAAAAGAAACAAAATCTTAAGGACGAGCTTGAACAAATTATCATAGAGCTGTCTGATCCAAAAGCAATCACAGACTTAAAAAATTTCCAGAAACTTAGTCAACGCCATCATTTCCTTCAGGATGTTATAGATAAGATAGAAAAGCTTGAAGATATAGAAAAGAACATCCAAGAAAATCAAAGCAATTTTGCTGGAGATGATCCAGAATTGTTTTCGCTTGCAGAAGAGGAAACAAAAATTCTTACCGCGGAAAAAGAACAGCTTAGCAAAGAGTTAGATAGATTACTTAATGGTGGAAGCGACGACGATATCACAAATTTAATAGTAGAGATTAGAGCAGGAACTGGCGGAGATGAAGCCAGTCTTTTTGTGGGCGATTTATATGGGATGTACAGCAAATTCATTAACCAACGTGGATGGAAAATAGAAATTTTAAGTTCCAGTCAAAATGAAGTTGGTGGTTTCAAGGAAATAATATTTGAAGTAACGGGAAAAGGATGTTGGCATGATTTGAAATTTGAAGGTGGAGTTCATAGAGTTCAAAGAATCCCACAAACAGAGAAGATGGGAAGAATTCACACATCAACATCAACCGTCGCCGTGCTTCCTGCTGCGCAAGAAGCAGAAATAAATATTGAGCCTAAAGACATTAGAATAGATGTGTTCAGATCTTCTGGTCCGGGTGGACAGAGCGTAAACACAACAGACTCAGCTGTAAGAATGACTCACATTCCAACAGGCATGATTGTATCCTGTCAAGATGAAAAATCACAATTAAAGAATAGAGAAAAAGCTCTAAAAATACTATCATCTAGATTATTAGATAAGAAGAGAAAAGAAAAACAAGAGAAAGAATCTTCTATGAGGAAAGAAATGGTAGGAACTGGGGAAAGAAGTGAAAAAATTAGAACATACAATTTCCCTCAAGATAGAATTACAGATCATCGAATTAAAAAAAGCTGGCACGGACTTAGTAAGATTCTGGGAGGAGACTTGGATAATATAATAACTGAACTTAACAATACGGAGCAATAATTAAAGTAAAAACGAATGGACACGAATATAGAACGAATAAACACTAATCACGAATCCGTGATTCGATAAATTAGTGATTCGTACGGATTCGTTCTACATTCGTGTCAATTCGTTTTAATAACCATGACTATCCAAACCCTAACCCAAAAATCAAATAAAATATTACAAACCACCTCCCCCACTCCTTCTATAGACTCAGTGGTTTTTTTATGTGAGGTATTAAATAAAACGAAAGAATTTATTTTTGCGAATCCAAATTTTGAAATTTCTGCAGAACAGGAAGAGAAATTTTTTAGTATGATTGAACGAAGGAAGAATCATGAGCCTGTTGCATATATAATAAATAAAAAAGAATTTTTTGAATTAGATTTTTTTATAAATAAAAACGTTTTAATTCCAAGACCTGAAACAGAAATGTTGGTTGAAGAAACAATTCACAATTTAAATTGTGAATTAAACTGTGATCACAGTATAGACGTGGTTGATGTCGGAACTGGGTCGGGATGCATCATATCCTCTATTGCTAAATATCTTGTTAATAATAATTTGTATTGTAGTGAGAATATTCTGTCATCTATAGAGCAAGTTAAAAGTCAAAAGTTAAAAGTTAAAAGAACGACGAAATATAATTTTTTTGCAATTGATAGCTCTGCAGAATCTTTAGAGGTTGCAAAGAAAAATTTTAAGACACATGGAATTGATTTTATTCAGACATTGCGTGGAAATTTATTAGAGCCTTACTTAAAAATAAAAGACACGAACAACACAGCAATTATAATTGCCAATTTACCATACTTAAACAATAACGAATATGACAAGACAGCTCCTGATGTTAAAAATTTTGAACCAAAGTCAGCACTTTATGGAGGACCAGATGGGTTAAAATATATTAAAGAATTGATAGATCAAGCGTCAAAAAGTGGCTTAAATAAGGCAGTAATATTGCTTGAAATATCGCCATCACAAGTAGGCTTTTTGCAGAACAATGGATTTGTAATTAAGAAAGACTTGTTTAGCGTTAGTAGATACGCAGTAATGTCAAAATCCAAATGAAAAATTAAAAAGGAATATCAAATTAAAAAAACAAAATAGTAATATAGTTGATATTTTTAATTTCTTTGAAATTTGAAATTTGGATTTTGAAATTTTAAAAGCGCCTATTACAGGCGCTTTTAAATATTGCTTATTTCTTTACTGTTTTATTTCTTTTTCTTCTTAGCAACTTTTTTCTTTGCAGGTTTCTTAGCAACTTTCTTCTTCACTGCTTTTCTCTTTGCAGGTTTCTTTACAGCCTTCTTAACAACTTTCTTTTTTGTAGCTTTCTTTTTTACTGGCATTGTATCCACCCCCTTTCAATTTTTT
>CAYZDR010000060.1:1814-3760 GCA_964477425.1 uncultured Candidatus Saccharibacteria bacterium | reverse complement strand
TCATAGATTGGAAAAGAGTCAAGAATCGGTATTAAAATTTATCAAGTATGGTGGAATGCCTTATCTAATGAACTTAGATTTGAGTGACGAAATAATTTATGGATATCTAAAAAGTGTTTATAATACGATAATTCTTAAAGATGTTGTTAATAGATACAAAATTCGCAACATCAATTTCTTAGATAATTTAATTGAATACTTAGCTGATAATGTTGGCAGTTTAGTGTCAGCCAAAAAGATTAGCGATTTTCTAAAATCTCAAAAGATTAAAATTTCTCCTAACATTGTTTTGGACTACTTATCTTTTTTAGTAAATGCCTTTTTCGTTTTCAAGGTGCCGAGGTCTGATGTTCAAGGAAAGAAGGTTTTTGAAGTTAATAATAAATACTATTTTGAGGACTTGGGATTAAGACATTCTGTTGTTAGCTATAGACAGACGGACATAAATAAAATTTTAGAAAATTTAGTGTTTTCTCATTTGCAAGTTCTCGGATATCAGGTAACAGTAGGACAATTAGAAGACAAAGAGATTGATTTTGTTTGTGAAAAACATGATAAAAAGATGTATATTCAGGTAGCGTATAAAATAACAGATGAAAATAAGAAAAGGGAATTTGAAAATTTGCTGGAAATTAAAGACAACTATCCTAAAATAGTTGTCTCAATGGATGATATTAAGGGCGAAAGCGAATACAAAGGGATAAAACACGTAAATGTGATTGATTTTTTGAGTGCGACCAAATTATAGGTTCGTGTAGAGATGTTGCATTGCAACGTCTCCGGCTGTAAACTGTAAATTACTGCAAACGTGTCCCGGCGATCAGCCAGATCATAATGGCAATATGTGGGTAAAGTAAACTATTTACAAAAGTGGAATGGACGAGCAGAGCGAGGATGGCGGCGAAGGATCCCATGGCAAATATTTTATCTGAAACATCAGTACATGACCACAATATTCTTAATTTATCATGAGCGATTATCCAAAGAATCCATAAAAATGCAAATAATCCAAAAATTCCAGTAGTTGCCCATATTGTTAATAAACTACTATCAGATCCAGACTGAGCATGGTCTGATTTTTCTGTGCTCCATTGCCATTGTAAAGTATTAAAACCTACTCCAAATAAAGTATGCTCTTTGATGATTTCTCTAGTATCATCCCATGATTCTATTCTCATTTGAGTAGTTGCATCAACAATTGAAGCATCCATCATTCTCTGATATGAGCGTGGGAATATTAATAATGTTGCTAAAGCTAGTACAATTCCATAAGCGAAAAATCTTGGGGAGAAACGTAAAAAACAGAGAGTAATAAAAACTGTTAGTAAAGCCATGTATCCACTTCTTGAATATGTTAAAATTGCTGCCAAATAAATAATTCCCCCTAGCCCCATCATCAGCCAAAAATCTTTATTCTTTTTGCAACAGTATAGAATTTTCGCTGAAATAAAGGCGAGAGCTATTGCAAAAAATCCAGCAAGAAAGTTGGGGTCAAACCATGTGGAGAGTAGTCTTCCTTGATGTGGATCCCAGCCGTATTTGACCATGAAAGCGAAATCAGGAAATATCGCAAGCTGAAAAAATCCTAAAATAGCAAGAATTAAAGCTGAAGCGATAATTCCCCAGAAAACTGTGTCGCGGGTTTTGTTTTTATTCGGGAAATCCGCGAGCGCGAAAGCAGTTAAAATATACAAAAGCCATCTTCCTAAATATAGTCCTGCTAATAATGCTTTGCTCACACCAATAGAGCGAGCGGCAATGGCGAGAGATAGAACAGAAAATCCAACGAATAAAGCTGTTGGAATGAAGAGATAATTTATTAGCATTTTCCTGAGAATATCCTTAGTTACAAAAATTCTCCATGCTAAAAATCCTATTATTACTATGTCCGAAACAAGAAAAATTTTCCCAAAAATTGGAATACGAACTAATTGCCCAGCTATGAG
>CAYZDR010000060.1:0-1714 GCA_964477425.1 uncultured Candidatus Saccharibacteria bacterium | reverse complement strand
TAGGACAGCTATATAAATTATCATACCATCTAAAATATAAGTCAACAATTGGGAGACGTAGATGTATATATTTGGAGATGTAATAGGAAACAGGTGAAGTAAGAGAGTTAGTCCAGCAAACATAACAAGTGAAGACAATAAAATTTTAATGATTATGCGGAAAGAGGGGATGTATCCAAAAGTTTTTTTGATGATAATATATCCTAAAACCAACATTGTAAATTCTACGAATATTGTTGTCGCAGATGCTCCAATGTATGTATATAAAGGGATGAAAATAAGATTAGTTACGATGCTAAGAACTGCTCCAATACCGTGAATCCATGCGATTGATTTTTCTTTCCCTGCAGAGATTATAACATGAGAGACAAGTGTGTTGAGAAACATAATAACAATGGCAAAAAGTAAGATTCTAAAAACTAGGATAGAAGCAGCGAATTCGGCTCCACCTAAAAGAAGAATGATCGGACTCGCAAGTGCTATTCCTCCAAAGAGAAGTGGAATAGAAATGATCAGTAAAGCATCTTGACTATAGCTGAAAATAGTGCGAAATTTATTTTTGTCTTCACGAAAATATTTAGATAAAAGAGGAAATATAATCCCAACAAATATTGCTGAAGTGAAAATGAGGACTTCTAAAATTTTGTAAGGTAGCCCATAAATTCCAACATCAGCGATTGGCTTAAAAACTGAAAGCAAGATCGTATCAACTTTGAAATAGATAGTATTAAATACGATTGCCAAAGACATAGGAATTACCATCACAAGAATCTTTTTCCAGTATGAGAAGTCAAATCTGAGCTTGAATTTTACAAATTTTCTTACAAAGATTACAGAGAGAAATAAAAGTAGGGCATTTCCACAAACCATGGCTGCCAAAAATGATCTACTAGTATTGTCCCATGAAAATTTAATTATAAAAATAGCAAGAACTAAGAAGAGTGTTTTCCCCGCAACTTCTGCAATTGCAATTTTGTCCACTCTCAACTCTTTCTGAAATATTGCTCGCATGATCTGGGCAGATGAGACAAACAAAAACGCCAAAGCTCCAATGGCGATAGTTTGTTTTAGATTGTTGGAATAATTGAATTTTAGAGCGATCAAAGGGACAAGTGTGAAAGTGACGATGTCAGCAATTAATCGTAAAGTAAAAATATTACTTGTAATTCGCTCTTGATTTTTCTCATCTTGAGATATCTCTCTAGCTAAAATTGTACACAATCCCATGTCTGCGAGAACTCCAAAGAAAGAAATAAAGGCAAGTGCAGTTGTGTATTCTCCAAAGCCTTCTGTACCTAAAAATCTTGTAATAAGGGCAATGGCAATCAATGCCAAAACTACACTAATAATTTTACCTGAAACTTGGATTATTGTGTTTTTGGCAACTCGTTGGGATAGAGACATAAAGATAAAATTAAACAAATTGACGACGTGCCCTCACCCCCGCGCCCCTCTCCCTACTTACTGGACAATTGATACTTAATAAAATACTATTCTTACTTTTATAATCTTATCCTAATATAACATCTGGGCGAGGGGAGATACCTAGTCAATTAACAATTACCAATGTACAATGATCAATTATAACGACAAATATTTTCGTTATTATTACTGTTCATTGATAATTGTTAATTGAACATTGATCATTGATTGGGATGCCTCCCCTCGCCCAGATAATCTATAACCACATTAATATTTTTAATCAAAGTTAATT
>CAYZDR010000059.1:0-4022 GCA_964477425.1 uncultured Candidatus Saccharibacteria bacterium | reverse complement strand
ACTCTGGAATATCCTAATTTGGAATTTTAAGAATTAGTTATCTGGTCTAGAGCCTCTGATAATAGGTATACAAAAATTAGAAATTGATTCAGATGCTAGGATAGAATTAGATCTATTGTTTCATAAGGTAAAAAAGTTAAAGAATGAGTTTCTCTATGAAAAAGTTAATAAAACACTTTTTTATAAATTCGAAAGATATATTAAAGAAAGCTTATTAATTCTTGACGAAATAATTGATTCTATAGACAAGGACACAGAGATATTTATAAAACTTAAAGAGTGTACAGATAAGTTAAAAAGTTCAACTCGTAAATTAAATGGGAGATTATGGGTAAGATCGTATAAATAACAACCAACCATGACTAAAATCCACGAATCAGACGTAGAAAATCTCACAGTAGAACTACTAAAAAAACAGGGGTAGATAAATTAATTTTTTAACGACAAATTATTATGAAAACTGAAATTATACAATCACTTACCAATAATTTTGAATCCTATGCCAAACAAACTGAAAATGGCGTAGAGTTTTGGCTGGCAAGAGATCTGCAACAGTTGCTTGGCTATGAAAAATGGGATAATTTTAAAGAAGTTATCTTAAAAGCAAAAACCGCCTGTGAAATGTCTGATCATGAAGTCTCTGATCATTTTGCCGACGTCGGGAAAACGATCAAAATGCCTAAGGGAGCGGAAAAAGTTATAGATGACTTTATGCTTACTCGCTATGCCTGCTATCTTATTGCTCAAAACGGCGATCCACGCAAAGAAGAAATCGCTTTTGCTCAAACATATTTTGCCATTCAGACCAGAAAATTTGAAATTATAGAGCAACGCCTTTTAGAATCAGAAAGAATTTCCGCTCGCAGAAAACTTGCCGATACCGAGAAAGAGCTTTCGGGAGTGATTTTTGAACAAACAGGAAACGACAAAAACTTTGGAATTATTCGTAGCAAAGGAGATAAAGCGTTGTTTGGCTACACGACCGCACAGATGAAAAGTAAATGGAAAGTGCCAAAGGGCAGGACATTATCAGATTTTGCGCCAACCATTATTTTAAAAGCCAAAGATTTTGCGACAGAGATTACAATCTTCAACGCAAAAGCCAATCAAATGCGGACTGGATATCAAATCTCTGATGAACATATTACCAATAATCAAAGCGTAAGAAAAATATTGATTGAAAGAGGAATTAGACCGGAAAGTTTGCCTGCTGATAGAGATATTAAAAAAGTGGAAAGAAAATTAAAATCAGATGAGAAAAAAGGGTTAAAAAACGCTAAATCTTTAGACGATAAATAACAACCAACCATGACCAAACTACACGAATCCGACATTGAAAATTTCACTATAGAACTACTGGAAAAACAGGGGTATGTTTATCTATCACCAGAAGAACAAGAAACAGAAAGAGAAAATCTTTCAGAAGTTGTTTTACGAGGACGACTAAAATCTGCAATTGATAAACTCAACCCAAACATTCCAGACGATGCAAAACAACAAGCACTTCGTGAAGTTTTAAATTTACCAAGTCAAAACTTAATTGAAAATAATGAAGTATTTTATCGGATGCTTACAGACGGTGTCGGTGTTGAATATCAAAAAAACGGAGACACTGTAGGCGATAAAGTTTGGCTTATTGATTTTCAAAATCCTTTGAATAATAATCTTTTAGTTTGCAATCAATTTACTGTTATTGAAAACGATATAACTAAACGTCCTGATATTGTTCTTTTAGTGAATGGGTTACCTTTGGTGGTAATTGAATTAAAAAATCCAACAGATGAAAATGCTACGGTTAATAAAGCATTTACTCAATTACAAAACTACAAAAACGCTATTTCAAGTTTGTTTTATTACAATGGTGTTCTAATAGCTTCTGACGGATTGGATGCAAAAGCAGGTTCGCTTACTGCTGGATGGACACGTTTTATGGCATGGAAAACAGTGGATGGAATAAAAGAAGATAAGAGGACTACTCCACAAATAGAAACATTGATAAAAGGTATGCTTCGTCCAGATGTGCTACTTGATCTAATAAAACAATTTACAGTTTTTGAAAAATCAGCTATTCATACATCAGCACTAACTCAAATTGAAACGGTGAAGAAAATAGCGGCTTATCATCAGTATCATGCAGTAAATAAAGCAATTGAATCAACTATTAGAGCTACAGATAGTTTGCCAATGGTTATGGACGAAAATCCTGTTGCGTATGGTTTGCCTACAACTAATGAACAAATAAAAGGGGATAGAAGGGCAGGTGTAGTTTGGCATACACAGGGGAGTGGCAAATCGTTATCCATGGTTTTTTATGCTGGAAAACTTATTATTGATCCACGTATGGAGAATCCAACAATTGTTGTTGTTACAGATCGTAACGATCTTGATAGTCAATTATTTGATACATTTTCCAATAGTAAACAATTATTAAGACAAGATCCTGTTCAGGCTGACAATAGAGAAAATCTAAAAAAACTTTTGAAAACAGCGGGTGGCGGTATTGTTTTTACTACCATTCAAAAGTTTTCATCTGACGATATTAGTGAAAATTTTGAGTTGCTTTCGGATCGAAAAAATATAGTTGTTATTGCAGATGAGGCACATAGAAGTCAGTATGGTTTTGGTGCAAAAACTTTAATGAAAAATGGCGAGGCATTTACCAAATATGGTTTTGCAAAATATTTAAGAGATGCTTTGCCCAATGCTTCTTTTGTCGGTTTTACAGGAACGCCGATTGAGAAAGAAGATGCTTCAACTCCTGCAGTTTTTGGAAATTATATTGATGTATATGATATTGAACAATCTGTTGAAGATGGTGCAACCGTTCGTATCTATTATGAATCAAGGCTTGCCAAAGTTCATCTAAAAGCCGAAGAAAAAGAAAAATTAGATGCAGAGGTTGAAGCTATTACAGAAAATGAAGAGTCTACCCATCTACGCCAAGGCTACGATGGGCAGGCCTCTAAAGAGAAGGCGAAAGCGAAGTGGACACAGTTAGAAGCAATCGTTGGACATAAGGACCGTTTGAAAACTGTTGCACAAGATATTGTAAGTCATTTTGAAACAAGGCAGGAAGTTTTTGAGGGTAAAGGAATGATTGTTTCTATGAGCCGTCGTATTGCCGTTGAACTTTATGATGAAATTATTAAGTTTCGTCCAGATTGGCATGATACAGACAAAAAGAAAGGTGCAATAAAAGTTATCATGACATCAAATTCAAGTGATCCTGAAAGTTGGCAAATACATAACACTACTAAACAAGAAAGAAAAGAACTTGGCGAAAGATTGAAAGATCCAAACGATCCTCTGAAACTTGTAATCGTGCGGGACATGTGGTTAACCGGTTTTGATGTGCCATGTTTGCACACGATGTATATTGATAAACAAATGCGTGGACATAGTTTAATGCAAGCAATTGCTCGTGTAAATAGAGTTTATGGAGACAAACCGGGTGGACTAATTGTTGATTATATCGGGATTGCTTCGGATTTGAAACAAGCTCTTGCTACATATACAGAAAACGGTGGGAAAGGAGCGCCTGTTCTTGATCAATCAGAAGCGATTGCAATGATGATGGAAAAATGTGAAATTGTTTCTCAAATGTTTTCTAATTTTAATTATCAACGATATTTCTCGGCAGATACGAAAGAAAAAATGACCATTATTTTAGAAGCACAAGAATATATTTTAGGACTGGAAAACGGTAAGAATAGATTTACAAAACAGGTTAGTTTGTTTTCAAAGGCATTCGCGCTTTCAGTCCCTTCTCTTCCTGCAATGAATGTAAAAGAGGAATTAGGATTTTTTCAGGCGATTAGATCTCGTCTAATAAAATTTGAACCAACTGGAAATGGTAAAAGCGATGCTGAAATAGAATCGGCTATAAGACAGATTGTAGATAAAGCAGTTGTTGTAGATGGGATAATTGATATTTTTGATGCAGCGGGAATTAAAAAGCCGGACATCTCCATTCTTTCTGATGATTTTTTGGAAGAAATACGGGGTATGGAAAGAAAAAATCT
>CAYZDR010000058.1:0-4084 GCA_964477425.1 uncultured Candidatus Saccharibacteria bacterium | reverse complement strand
CTCCATTTTTCATGTCTATTCGACAACACCCTTGAAATATCCACTTTCCCAAGAAAACTTGTTTTTACGAATCCGTTCCTCGATCTGTTTGGCAGACATCTGCTTATCTGATTCTCCAACACGCATATATGCCCGACCATAAGCAAAATAAGGAGCATCCAATCCTTGAAATTCAACAACAATACATTCCTTATTCTTAAGCTTCTTCACCTCAATCTTAGGATAAATCTTCGGTTCTACATTATCCACAATCGTCTGTGTAACTTCCTTAATAGTGTTCCGTCCAACCATCTGCCCAACAACCGTTCCATCATCTTTAATACCAAAATACAGCTTCCCCTGGCCACGCTTATTTAGAATAGCCGCAATTGACACAACTCCGTTTTTAAGCTCCGAAGTGGATTTTTTAAATTCAACTGTGTCAGTTTCTTTTATATGCCATCAAAAACCCCTTTTTTTTCTTTTAAATAAACAAATGGGGTCGGTTGTATTTCTTTAGCCACCTTCAGACAATTCATATTTATTCAATAGGAGTTTAATACAATAAAATACAACTGCTCTCCATTTCCTCCTGAAAAATCATTTGAATCTACAAGTATTGCCAATGCTTTCATCCAATTTATCGTACCTTGAAAAGCAAATCGAGGCTCTGCTTGATTCCTCGTACCAAATAATCTAACCATCTACTCAAATTTTCTCCTTAATAAATTTTCGCTTTTACACATAGCACTTATTCTTCCCCACCCCTATTCAATTCTCATTTCTGTTTGTGCTTTAATTATTTCAGCTATATCCGGGCGCTGTCTCTTTATGTAATCATCAAATACTCTTTGAATAAACGGAGCAACTTCGTATTGGGCCCCTTCCTCTGGTATCTGCCCTACTTCCAGACAATCAACATAATCGCTTGCCATCATATAATGGTCATTTAGATAAAACAGATATGTAATATGCAAAATGAATATTTGCTCCAAATCTCCTAACAAAATACTCAAGACACTAACCCTGTTCTTCAAATATATTTCATTATCGTTCAAAAGAACATTTTGGTAAAAATTATGATGGGTGTGGTCATTGCATCGATTCCTTATTTCCCTGTAGCGCTTATCCTTGTCCAATAGATCATTTACTGCCTTAAGCTTGTCAGAGTTCTTTATATATTGAGACATTACTCTATAATCCGGCAGTTGCTCCTTTCCCTTCAACCAATTGTTAATTTTCTCAACAATGAGATTGTCTATGCTGAAGTTATCATTCAGATACAGATTGGAATAAATATTGATAATTGAGGAATCGTAATATTTCCGCACCAAGGCATACGAATCATTTATTCTTCCACTTTGAAGTATTTTTTTAATTGATTCAAGTGTTCCTTGAACCGAAGAATACACGTAAGTATCAATGTTACATCTTGCTATGGTTCCCTGCGTTACAAAGCCAAATATGGAGAACGATAAACTTTTATAAAAGTCAATCATCTCGTCCAGTTTAACGAAAACCTCATGTCCTGTATATTCTTGTCCTAATTTCATTTACAGTATTCCCGTAGAAACACCCACCGTTTATGCGCTTTGTAATATTTCTTTTAGTTTTTTTCCGATGTCATTTATGTATAAAATTGGTCTTCCACCATCCACAACGTATTTTTCGCCCATCTTCCAATCAGTTTGATCTCTAACGCTAATATTGTCAGTAGTTGTTGCGCATAATCCAGAATTAATAAAACTAATTTCAAAATCCGTAAAATATTCTTCTGAGTCTCTATCCTTTTCTATTTCCGAATTATCAGCAGAAAGAAACCATTGCAGATCTTCGATAAATATTTTTTGAATTATTGCAGAACTTCTTAAAAACTCCAAATAAGTCATTTTGTTATTCAAGAAAGCATTAAATAGCTTGGCAATATATTCTGCCGCTATATGGTCTTCACTTTTGTCGATTATATAAAGTAGTTTTTCCCCTACTTTAATCCTGAATTTTTTTGAGGAGTCAATCATAGCAACCATTTCACTACGTTTATTTTTATCTACATTTTTGATTCCCTCAATAAAATGGATCATTTTTTTGAGAAACATCCTATCTTTTATACTCATTGTCGCTTTTCCAAGACTAATAATTGTGCCAATTATTGGAATGTCTTTGGCTATTCCATCCATCAAAAAACTATCTGTTAATGATTCAGTTATTCCAATAACCACGTTTTGAAGATTACCATCCTTTAAAGTTTGTTCAAATGAATTAGTAAGCTTCTTAAATTCGCTCATTTTTAAATCACCAGTCTTTCGTCTGCCCTTAACTCTCTAAAACTACTCTCCCAATAGGCTTTATTTTTTCTGCTTATTGTAATTTTGCACAAATACTTTGAACATATTTTTTCGTCAGTTAAGGAACAAAATATTTTTCTGTATCCATATCAATTTCGATAACTTTTTTCAATTTTTAACTTTGCAATATAACACTCTCACACATAGTGCTCTTGCCGAACATCATAATTAAAATATCAAAGTGAGTAAATTCAAGTAATGCGTCTGCTAATTAGGCATCACTACTCATTAAGTCCTTCTCTGGCAGCTTCTATTCCTTCTTTAAAATATTTAATGGAGTCGCTATTCATATTTAGCTGTTTATTAGTTGCTGAATCATTCCAAATATTAAAAAGATCACCGGATGCAATAGATAAAAGCATGTACTCTCGCCCATAGTAACCTTTATAATCAACAGCACGTTCATTCAAATGATCATTTTTTAAAGTATTTATTTTTTTATTCCACCTTGATGCCCAATCCATTTTATACGTAAAAGGTTTTGCTCTCCGCTTCTTATTTTCTTCCAACAATTCATTATATAAACTTCCCAATTCATTTAGAATCCCCAGCAGTTTCCTTTTTTCTCCTTCGTATTCTTTTATCTTCTCCCTCATCGTTTCTCCATGCTCTTCCTTCATTGGATAGTAAAATTTTGCTGAAGCTGTTTTAACTATAATAAATGTTTTGCCCCACATTTTTTTCTTTTTAGAAATTTTAGGTATTTGTATATTTTCCCCAAATTTTCCGATTTTCTCGTATACATTTTTTTCTTCTGGAGTATCTTTATGAATTTCATTTTTTCTATAATACCATTGACTGCCTGAATAGAACGTTATAACATAATTTCCCTCTGGAAGATATTTACCATCATAAGATTTCATTACAATAGTTGCACGTATTTTACCATTTTCAATTTTTGCTCTTTCTGAAACTGTACCAACATATACATCGTTTGGTTTCATTCTATATTTTTCAGCCGCAACAAAAAATTCCATTCCAGTTGGCAAATCAGTTTCAGCGCTAATTTCCAGCGTGTTTTCATTCTTTTGTTCGATTTCCTGAATTATAAATTCTCTATATGTCTCTTCTGCTATTGCTAAGGAAGCATTTGCATAAAAAAGGCATAAGAGCACCAATATCAATCGCACTATCTTCATAAAACTCCCTTATTTTGTTTTTGAACTATTTTTTTTCAGACTCGATTCTGTTTCTGCCTTAATCCACATTAACTCTCATTTTACTCCCCAACCCCAGAACAGGAGATAAGAGGGTCAGGGCTTGACATTGACAAAAAGTGACAATGTTAAGTTTCCCACTCCTGGTTAGTTTTCTTTTCTAAAAAAACGGGACCCCCATTACGTTATTTACATTTCACTGAATTCACCAAAGCATTATTTCCTTTTTTAGTCAATCGATATTTCTGCAAACGGCTATTCGGCTTCTCGGGAATCGTGTATACTATCAATTTGCGTTCAAGTAAATCACTTACCGTTCTTTTTAATACCCCTGTTTTGCTTTTTTATAAATTGCGTCGTAGGCATGATGATACATAGTATTTGCAAGATTTCTTGGATAGTACCGTACGAATAATTATATCTGCGTTCCGCCTCCTAATATATCTTTCACACTAATTGGCAATTTCATAGTCACTAACTCCTGTTATTGATTTTTGTGGAAGTTCCGGGGACACAATACTTAATTATTTCGGAATTAAGTATTGTGTCCCCGGAATTGCTCTATTTTTGACATGCTTAAAGAGCATCCCAACATCTTTTTAA
>CAYZDR010000057.1:2300-4682 GCA_964477425.1 uncultured Candidatus Saccharibacteria bacterium | reverse complement strand
GCTAATATACAAGGGCTTTTTCTAATACAAAAATTTTATGTGGATGGCTTCTAGGCCACCCACATACTATTTTCTATTTTATTATTCTATTTCTTTTTTCTCCTCTTTTTCGTCCTCATCTTGATCCTTTATCAACTTTCCGCCACAGTTTTCACACGGCTGAGGATCTTCTTCTTCCGAAGAATAAACTCCAGTTCCGCAATCTTCACAAATAAAAATTGCCATAGCTACCCTCCTGTTTATATTGTCTGCTATAAAAACTTTTTTACTCTACAAATTCAAAACGTAACATCTCTTTTCCATCAATTTCAACTTTTTCAAAAAACATATCTTTTGGTCTCGCCCATAAAGCATCTTTCCCAAATTCTTCAGAATTATAAAGCGCTCTGTAAATTACCATTTCTTCTAATGTTTCACTATGTCTTGCAATGCCAACAACTTCATATAATTTACTTTTGTAATGCCTATATTTTCCTAATTTTATTTCAATCATACAAAATGTTTATTTACGAATGATCAATTACGACGAATAAAATTCAGCGTCTGATCCGCGTAGTTATCAACGACTAATCCGCGATTATACTATTTAGTTCATCCAACATTTTCTTTCCATCCCCATCCGTAAAATAATCTCTTGCAGGTTTTAATAGTTTAATCAAATATTCTGCTACAAAATTTTTCAGATCCATCGGATGTAATTCTTTCTTTTCAAATACTTCTTCTAACTCATTATACGAATTAAAAATCAAATCTCCACCATGCTCTGGTTTTCTGGAAATTGTGATAGATTCTTCTCTTGTAAAAATTAACAATTTCGCCCAATTCAAAACTGGATTATAACCAACTTCCCCCTCTGGACAAAATGCTTTCTTAACTTTCCGCATTATCTCGTCTTCACTATCATGAATAAAAACAGCACTGTCTGGCTGAGATTTACTCATTTTAAGAGCAGAGATTAATTCATCCTTTTCACTCTCATCAATCGGCCATTTCTTTGGTTTCCCTAACCCCATTAAAAGCGGTCCATGAATTGCAACTGGCTTGTATGTTTTTCCGTCATGTTCAAATGGGCTGTTCTTAATTTGTAGAGCAACATCCCTTGCGATCACATGTGCCTTTCTTTGATCCATCCCCGCATGAGCAATGTTTGCTCCTATTGTAAAAATATCTGCTACTTGCATCGCTGGATAAATCAATTTTGCAAAATCCACTCCCTCGCCTTCTTCTTTCCCCAGAATAGTAATACTTCTTTTCATTCTTGCAAGAGTGGTACGTTTAGAAACATCTATGACAGTTTCCCAAAATTTATCGTTGTTATGATAAAGATCTGAACCCATAATAAAATTCAATTTTGAAGAATCTCCACCTAAACATTCTAATGATTTCATTAAAGCATTTTTAAAATATCCCTGAGCAATTTTACTGGCAGTTTCAATTGTCCCATCTAACTTTTCATTAACCCATGTATGCCAATCAGCAAGATAAATCGTACACTCAACTCCTGCTTCCATTAAATCCTTTATTTTCTGCATAAGCACAAGCCCTGCTCCTAAATGAACTTTTCCGGAAATTTCAAAACCTATATAGTGCTTAAGTGAGATATCGTTCTCTATCATCCACTTCAAATCATCCCCAGTCATAGTTTCCTCAATATTCCTCGTTATTAAATTGTATTTTTCCTCATTATTCATCATGTTTATCTTATACTATCCCCCCCGAAAAATCAACTGCGACAGAATTAATCTGCCACAAAATTTATAGATATACTATTTCTAGCCGAGGACTGTTTGAGCGAAGCGAGTTCCGCAGGCGTAAAATAGTATATCTATAAATTTCCTTACGCGTAGCAAAAACTCTTTATTCAAACATCAACTTTGAACGATTCCAGAATTCTGGTCGTTTTTGTTTTTCCTTCAACCAATACCACCACTCCACTCCCCAAAAATACACTTCTGGAAAACTAACTTCTTCCGCATATTCAATAATTTCCTCAAACTGTTCTATACTCATTGATTTATCCTGTTCTTCTTTGTCCATATCATAAATAGCCTGCGGTCCCCACGGTTCTGCCTGCAATTCTGAAACAATCATAGGCTTTCCTGGATCAAAAAAGTGAACAATGTTTGCTTTCTTCCAAAAGAAATTTGGAGTCAATGGATAGCGAACATATCCCAATGGCTCTTTGTAAACAGTTCTGTACATCGTCGTCCCGAAAATATCTGCCCGCTTCGCTGCGCGAACCCATGTACTTAATTCTCCACTATCCGTCACGATAATAGAACGTTCTGGATCAAGCGTCCTTACTATATCAATTTCACTATCTAAAAAATCTGCATCTAAAGCTGGGCATATTCCAAAATCTAAAAATGGTTCATTCTCAAC
>CAYZDR010000057.1:0-2200 GCA_964477425.1 uncultured Candidatus Saccharibacteria bacterium | reverse complement strand
CCAATCACAAATAACCATGAACTTTTTCCAGCACTCCGCGCTGTATTAAAGATTGCCTGCCTGTTCTTCTTTCGCAACAACAAAGTCATTGCAGTAAGAAAAAACCCTATACGTATCCAGATATACACATTAAAAAATGGTTTAATTATATAAAGTTGCTTTACCATCACAATTGAAACGGCAGATAAAAATGCTGCTAAAATAGCTGGAAAGATATTTTTTGCATCATGAAAACTGTTTTTCTTTTTATATAAAATTAATATTCCACCCGCGATCAGCAAAATAATAGCGAGTAGATGAGTGCTCTTCAAAACTTCATTAAACATAAAAGTGTTGATCGCAAGGACAAATACCGCGCTACATCCTCCAAAAACCGCGAAAACTCTTGATGCTTCTTCTTTGAATAAAGATGTAAACAAAAAGAATAACGAAATTAAAAAAATTGAACCACTTAATAACGCCCACAGTGTGATATTTAATGATGATAGAAAAAATCCGAATGGAGCAAACGCTAAAGCAAAAATTCCCAAAACTCCTACATAAAATGTATAAGCGACAGGATTAGCGACTTTTTTTGTAACCAAAAATTTGTCGCCTATTGAGGCAATGGCGATTAGGAAGTATGCGATTGTTGCAAACAGAATGTACATAAAGTTAGAAATCTATAAACTAAGATATTCGTATAAATATTGCACACTGGTTAAAAATTCTTTTTTAATAACCAAGATACAAGAAACAATAACCAAACAATATTCAAAACTCAAAGTTCAATAACCAAACACGACAATACTGTAAAATAACTACCGTGTTTGAATATTGGTTATTGATATTTTTTTGTATCTTGTATCTTGGTTATTGTATCTTAGTCCTTTCTTGATTATTGATTTTTATATTCTGATACACTCTCTTTAACCTCTCTATCTAATGTTCCTTTACACACCTTCACCAATCCAAACCTCGGCCAAAACCCTTTATCCCATTCAAAATTATCTAACAACGACCAATGAAAATATCCTCTCACATCTACCCCCTCATCCATCGCTTTTCGCACCCATATCAAGTGATCTTCAATAAATTTTTCCCTCTTACTATTGTCTGCATCAGCTAATCCATTTTCTAAAATATATACTGGCTTATTATATTTTTTCAAATCTTTCAAAACATGATAAATTCCTTCTGGGCAAATTTCCCATCCCATGTCGGTTTTATTTTCTTGTTTGACTTTATGCCGAAATAATCCAATTTCACGGTGGAAATAATAATTCAGCCCAATAAAATCCTGATGCTTATCTATTTTATTTAAGAAACTTTCGTTTACTTGATATTTTAATATCTTCACGATTAGCCATTCAAATGGACACCACGAAACAAATTGAGAAAAATATGAATTATCTTTTGCTATCCCAACATTTGCAAGTGGATTTCTGTCTTTAATTATTTTATAGGACTCTCTATGCGCTTTAACAAATATTCGGACAACTTTGTTAAATTTCTTTGGCATTTTTATTTGTGGAGGCCAGTCCCCTTTGAGGTATGACATAAAAGCATACAGCACTGGCTCATTTAATGTAATCCAAAATTTAACATCACTCCCCAATTCTGAAACCATTTTTTCAACATATCTTGTAAAATAAAAAACAGCTTTTTTGTTTAACCATCCTCCTTGATTGGCAAACCATGTTGGACAAGTAAAATGCCACAGCGTTACGAATGGTTCCAAATTTCTTTGTTTTAACGCACGAATAACATCACGATAATGCTCAATTTCTTTCTGATTAAATTTCCCCTCTTCTGGTTCAATTCGTGACCATTCTATTGAAAACCGATGAGCGTTATGCCCTAACTTTTTTGCAATATCAAAATCTTCTTCATATCTGTTATAATGATCACATGCTTTGCCGGAAATATAGTTTTCTGGGTTTAACATTTCTGGAAATTTTTCTTTCTGCCATACCTGCCAATATCTCCCTGCTTTTTTCGCTAATCTTTCTGCATTTTCTTTTTCCCATCTTGACCAATCATTAATATTCCCACCTTCAACCTGATGAGCAGATGTCCCTGCTCCCCAATAAAAACTATCTGGAAATTGTGACTTTGTTTTTTGATCCATGATTATATTATACCATATTAAAATAAAAAGAGGGACATCGCATGCTAGCCTAAATATCCCTTTTTTCTTTTTTCTACACATAATGTACTA
>CAYZDR010000056.1:0-4884 GCA_964477425.1 uncultured Candidatus Saccharibacteria bacterium | reverse complement strand
ATGGCATCGCGAAAAGAAAAAGAATCAAAGCAATTAAAAAATTGTTGGAAGAATGTCAAAATTTTGGTTCCACTAATGAGGCATTGAGAGTGAGTTTAATCAAGTTAAGAGAACAAATAAGATTCTGCCCATATATTTCATATAAAGAATTAGGGATATTAGATACATGGATACCGAATTATATTCATGATATTGATCTTAGATATGCGAAAGAAGCTCTGAAAACATTTGAAGATAATCCAATAATGCACAATTACAACGTCTTTCAAACTTATATAAACAGAGGAATTCTATTCAGCGAGTTAAAAGTAACTCGCCAACTTATGGAAAAATTAAAACGACAAGCACAAATTCAAGATGGACTATCGCGACTTGGAGAAAATAAGAGAGAACGAGAGAAAATTATGGAAGGTTTGGAGGATCAAGGAATTACAGAAAAAGATCTTTATCCCGCAGGAGATTTAGGATAAAGATTAATTGATAAGATCAAAAAGAAGCCTTGCTAAAAAACAAGGCTTCTTAATTTTGGAAATTTTTATTTTTCATCGTAGGGGTGAAACCATGTTTTCACCCGCGTCGTCGGTCGTCGTCTTTGTATTATCATTTATCGCACTGTCATCGTTCATCTTTTTTTGAATATTCTCCTCGTTACCCGGGCAATTACATGGAATTGCCCCTACAATATTAACGATATAATTCTATATTCCTAATTTCACCCCGCTGGGTGATCAGCCTGCGGGGTGACTTAATTCTCGTCCCTCGGTTTCATCAACGGGAAAAATACAACATCTCTAATATTTTCTTGATTTGTTAAAATCATAAATAATCTATCAATCCCAACACCAAATCCAGCTGTCGGTGGCATCCCATATTCAAGTGCTTCTACAAAATCATGATCAAACATCTGTGCCTCTTTATCCCCCGCTTCCCTCAATTTTGCCTGATTTGAAAATCTCTCTGCCTGATCAATCGGATCATTTAATTCACTGAACGCATTTCCTAATTCTGCCCCTGCGATTAAAATTTGAAATCTTTGAGTTTTGGATTCATCATCAGACATCTTTTTTGCCAATGGAGAAATATCAACCGGGTGGTTTATTAAGAAAGTTGGCTGAATAATTTTGGGACGAACTAATTTTTTGTAAAGATGGTCAATCAATCTTCCTCTTCCGTCTGATGAATCAAAATCTATTTTCTTTTCTTTCAAAACTTTTTGCATATCTTCTTTAGTTTGATATTCGTCTATATCAATCCCTGATTCTTTCAAAACAATTTCTCTAAAATCAACTTTTTGCCACGGAGCCTTAAAATTCAAAATATGTTCTTTGTATTTTATTTCAAGTGTTCCAAATGTTTTTTCAATAATATCTGTGTAAAATTTTTCTACAAATTTCATTAGGTCATTGTAATCTGCATATGCCCAATAAAATTCTAACATTGTAAATTCCTGCAGATGTTGTGGGCTCATCCCCTCGTTACGAAAAGTTTTTCCTATTTCATAAACTTTCTCAAAACCTCCAACGATCAATCTTTTCAAGTGCAGTTCCAAAGATATTCTTAAATACAAATCTATGTCCAAAGTATTGTGATGAGTAATGAATGGGCACGCATCTGCACCACCGGGGATATCTTCAAGCACAGGAGTTTCCACCTCCATGTATCCATTTTTATTAAAAAATTCTCTGATGTTATTTACAAATTCTGCTCTTTTTACAAAAAGTTTTTTTACATCTTCATTCACGAGTAAATCAACATATCTTCTTCTATATCTTGTTTCTTCATCTTTCAACCCAAACCATTCTTCAGGAATTGGTCTAATAGATTTTGTTAAGATTTTCCAACTAGAAATTTCAAGTGTTTTTTCTTCTTTTTTAGTCAAGAAGAGCTTACCAGAAACTTCAATAAAATCTCCAATATCAAGAAGTTTAATTAAGATATGCTGTTCTTCGCCGATAACATCTTTCTTAAAAAACAATTGAAACTTCCCAGATACATCTTCAAGATTCATAAAAACAACTCCACCGTGCCCACGAATCGAACGTATCCTCCCAGATAAAATAATCACATTATCACCTGCCAATTTATCAAAATCAACTATAACATCTTTTATTAAATGCGTCCTTGAAAACTTAGCCGGATATGGATCTATGCCAGCCTGTCTCAACTTATTTAATTTTTCTATGCGAACTTCTCTAAGCTCTTGTATGTTGGCCATAAAGTTAAAAAGTATTAGGAATTAAGTATTAGGAATTAAGGGACGACTTGTCTCGCCGAAACCTTGGTGAAGGCAGACGATTACGTCCGTATACTTAATTCTTAATACTTAATTCTGCTATATTTAATGAGAAATCTTTTAACTTTACTTTTAATTTTATTAGCAGGAAATATTCTTTATCCTAATCCCTATTTCTCCTTTTGGACTTTGAAATGTTGTTGATTCTCCTGTTCGCATTCCTTTCAACGCTTCTCCTAATGGAGATGCTATTGAGATTCTTGATTGAGCGGGATCAGCACTTTCGCCACCAACGATTTCAAATTTTTGTTCCACCCCGTCCATGTCTATAACAACGGTCATTCCGATTGCAACTGCATCTGGATTCTGTCCGCTTGTGTCAACGACTTCTGAACTGGCTATAGTATTCTCAATTGTTTGAATACGATTTTCTAAAAACGATTGCGCTTCTCGCGCTTCTGAATATTCTGCGTTCTCACTTAAATCTCCCTGTGCTTTTGCATCTCGCAATCTCAAAGCTACTTCAGATCTTTTATTAGTCTTCAAGTCTTCCAATTCTTTTGTAAGATTATTGAATTCTTCTCTTGTTAATTTTTTTGATTTATCCATAATATTTATATTTAATAATTATTCACACTTAAAATATATTATATGCTATTTTAGAGCTTCTTGTCAAAATGAGTTTATCCAAAAAGACAAAATTTCTTTCGCAATCGGGACTGCGACTGAACTACCTCCTCCTCCACCTTCCACTAATACCGTCAGGACTATCTCTGGATCATCATATGGAGCGAAACAAACAAACCATGCATGTGTAAGATCATCTCCGCCAAATTCTGCTGTCCCCGTCTTCCCCGCTACCTCTATTGGGAGTGAATTTAATGCTATTGCCGAACCGTCAACGACCGATTGACGCATTGCTTTTTTGATAATCTCAATGTTCTTCTTTTCTGCATTTACACTAAAAAGCATTTCAATATCTACCATCTGTTTATTCCCATTGCTATCAACTTTGTAAAGTCCTGTGTGTGGTTTAATGGCAGTTCCATCATTGGCTATTGCCGCAGTCCAAACAGCTGTCTGCAAAGGAGTCACCAACAAATCTCCTTGCCCAATGGATACATGATATGTGTCACCTAAATACCACTGTTCTTGTTTTACTTTATCTTTCCACTCTGGAGTTGGAATTACTCCGGTCGCTTCTCCAAATATGTCTATCCCGGTGCGCTGACCTAAATTAAAAGTGCTGAAATGTTCACTTAATTTATTTATTCCCATCCCATCAATTTTTCCATTCCCACCACCAATAGTGTAGAAAAAAATGTCTGATGATTCTGCAATTGCACTGTAAACATCCATTGGCCCAAGCCCATCTCTTTTCCATCCATAAAAATTATACACGACAGATAAATCATACTGATTGACTATTTGGATTAACCCATTATCTTGAATAATAGTTTTGTCATTTATTATTCCATCCTCTAAAGCAAATAATGCCACCATTGGTTTTACTATGGATCCAGGTGGATATGTTCCAGAAATTGATCTATTAAATAGTGGATTATTTTTATCAGCAGTTAGACTTTCAAATTCAGATTCACGCATGCTTCCAGAAAAAACATTACTGTCAAATGAAGGAATATTCACCATTGCCAACACTCCTCCTGTCTTTGGATTTAATGCTATCACACATGCTTTGAAAGTATCTACCTCATCTACTTTCCTTTGTAAAATCTCAAAAATTTTCTCTTGAAGTTCAAAGTTTATTGTTAAGATTAAGTCATTGCCAGTTTCCGCTTTTCTAATAGCCAGAAGTTTTTTCTTAGTCCCTAATGAATCCACCTCAATTAGTTTTGCTCCAGATATTCCCCTTAAGTGTTTGTTATACCACGTTTCTGTCCCAAATTTTCCAATTGATTCCATGGGCAAATAATCTGGGTTTGCAATCATGTCTTTTTCTGAAACACGTCCCACATATCCTGCCACATGTGCAAATATTTCTCCGTATGGATAAAAGCGTGTGACACCATCAACAATTTCTACCCCATTCAATTGCTCCTGATTCGCTTTGATAGCCATCGCAAGTTCTTTTGGGATATCTTTGAATGTCACTATATCTGATGTTCCATTTAATAATTTATCAGAACCAATTATTTCGTTTAGTGTTTCTCCACTATCTTCACCTAGTGTCTTTACTAAATCCATTAACTTCTTTTCATCATGAAAATTCTTTGTATCAATGACTAAATCAAAAGTGGAAATGTTCCAAACTAGTTGCTGTCCATCCTGAGAAAAAATAATTCCCCTCGGAGCTTCAATCGGTATTCTTTTAATTCTATTAGACAAAGCATCTTGTTGGTAAGAACTGCCTTGTACAATTTGAAGATAGAATGTTCTCAAAAACAAAAATACAATAATTGAACATATAAACGCTCCGAGTAAAAAAATTCTTCTTCTTCCCAGAGTCTGTTCTATCTCTCCATCGTTTTCATCTGAACTCATCCCAAAAATAACCTCTTCTGGGGCTATCTCATTATCGTTACGTGATATCCTGTATTTACCAAATTCTTTTGACTTTCCCATTACGATAAATCCACCTTCCAATAAAAAATAATAGTACTTCTATCATCGTAAAGACTATTATAGAATAC
>CAYZDR010000055.1:0-5189 GCA_964477425.1 uncultured Candidatus Saccharibacteria bacterium | reverse complement strand
TTTTTATCTCAAAAGCAGTGTGAAAAATGGGATTGTGATGATGAAAGTTTCAAAGATTGTATAAGTGAAGGAGATATTCTTGAAAGTTGGAATTGTAATGCAACGCAACAGGCAAAGTACGATACTTGTATACAAAAGAAGGAGGACAAAATTGATGTTGAAATATCAAGGGAAGAGGCTGTGTTTGATTGTTTTACTGAAGCGAAATGTATTATGGAGAGTAAATTAGAAACTAAATGTCGTGGAGAGTGTTGTACTTGTGCTAAATATGCGATCGTAACGCCTGGACAAACTCTTGCGAGTGCGGCATCTAAGGCGATAAATTTAGATATTGATTGGCTACTTAGTGCTAAAGAATTTGAGGAATATGCAGGAGCAATTTTTGATGCGGTGATCAATAGGGTAACAAGAGAAGGGTTATCGGCGATGAAATCTGATGAGGATGGTAAATATGGTGCATATGAGCGAAAAGATGTGACGAAAGAAGAAGAAATGTTCATGTGTGAATTATCCGTAGGTGGGACAGCATGTATGTGTGCAGATCCAAATAATACTAAGGGTTCTTGTATGTTTGATTCTTCAGGAAAACCAATCACTTCATTTGCACAAATGGACGACGATTTAAATAATACTACGCAGAATATTATGGATGGCGTAGATAACCAATCACGTACTCAATATTATAATACAAATCAATCAAGCTCTGACACGAAGGATTCATTATTGAATTTTAATAAGTTAATGGGAAAATTACGTTGGCAATTAATAGCTGTTGAAGATTATGCACGAGAGCAGTATGAATCATCTGTGGCGATGAAATTTTGTGCTGAAGATAAATATAGACAGTGTCTTGTGGCTGCTCCAATAAGAGATTTGAGATATGTCAAAAATAATACGCAATGTATAGAACGATGTACTACATATGTTCAAAGTTTCTTCCAATGTGATACCGTCCCTCCACTTATTCAAGATCCAAACGCTCCTGAAATTCCTGATCCTGAATGGCCAGCAGACTCTGAAAAGCCAGCTCCATTTATTCTTGATCCAAATGCTCTTATTCCTGATCCAGACTTTGAAATTAAAAAATGTTTGTGTGCAAATCGCGACACTAAAACTGGTTTATGTCAGTTTGATTCAAATGATGAACCAATTGTTGTAATTGACCAAATACCAGAAAATCAGTCGCAAACCATGTTTAACGAATGTTATCAACCAATTGCTGATAATCTTGTTGACTTATTTAATGAACAGTGTAATGGAAATACTCTATATCATAAAGATCAGGCTGCGAGTTTCTTTGATAGTATAAATGCAGGACCAGAGCTTGATCAAATATTAGGAGTTGCTTCTGATATTATTTCTGAAAAACCAGTAGTTCAATATTTACTGTATAAAGTCGCTTTTCATGGACCATTTGAGAAGTGTGTTGAAGGGGTATGCTCTTCATCTGATAATTTTGATTTATGTGAAAAGAATGTTCTATCCGTAGAAGGTGTTTGCAAAGATCAACGTAATGAATGCAATCAAAGTGAATCTGTAGAGTGTCAGCGTCAACTTGATAAATGTGATCCAGAAGAATTAGAAGAAGGAATTACATGTCAGAGTCAATTTGATACATGTAAAGAGGAATCATGTCAGTATCAGTTTGATACATGCGAAGGAGAAGTTTCGTCTGAAATGATAGGAATGTGTTATGAACAAGAAGTTAAGATGGATTTTCTTGATAAGTATGAACCGTTTGAGCAATGTATAATTGATGAGTGTGGAGAAAACCCAAGTTCTATTTGTCGTTCACAAGTGTCTATTACTCCACAAAAAGGTTTTTGCCAGAATCAACTTGATACGTGTAACCCAACAAATCTTCCAGATGGATTTACTACATGTGAAAATCAATTTGATAAATGTAAAGTTACTCAGCAACATAAACTTGATCCACCTATATCTGCGGGTAAATGTTATGAATCTCAATTTAAGGCAGTAAATTATAATGAAGTTATGACTAATGAGGACTATGCTTTAACTGCTGAGGATGAGTCGCTATTACAAAAACTTCTTAGTGAAAAAATGCCAGTTTATTCTGAATTATCAGCAGATATAGAGTTTAATCTCCAAGAAATGCCTTTGGATGGAGAAAAATGTTTCAATGGAGAAAAAATGCCAGATTTAGATACGAAATATAAAATTAATGAATATGAAAAAGAACATTTTTGTATTACTAGGGAGATGGATAAATGCGCTTCTGCACCATGGTTTGAACGATATCAGTTAGTATGGTTAGAACCAGTGACAACATATAGAACAACAGGAGGATGCGCATGTCATAGTTCGGATGTTGGAAAATGGATTGGAGAGTGCGGTATTTGTACAGCGACAACAAAAATAGAAGAGAAGAAACCCGAAGATATCATATCGTGGGATATTGCAAAAGAGCATTTCGTTAGTAATTTTAATATGATTGAAGGAGCTGACTATAAATATGACAATAAATGTAAAGATTTAGGCAAAATTACTGAAAAAAATTCATGCATTAATTGTTTAGATCATATTTTTTACTGTGATATAAATACAAACGGAGAGGAGCAGGAAGACGGAACAAATGTATGGGGATGGGTAGATTGGTGGGGAAATGCAGAGAATAGCGGAGGAGTTCAAATTTGGGATAAATTGGGAGGAGAATGGGATAATGTTTTCAATATTAGTGTTGCTCCTGAAGATATGCAAGCGATTTTTGATTGGTTAGATTGGGAATAATCAATTACGCCCTCACCCCCAACTAACGCCGAACCTCTCTCCCCGCCTCTCTCCTAGTCCCACCTCCGCTGAAGCTCTGGCGGGCAAGCAGGAGAGAGGAGCTATATAATCAATGATCAATGTACAATTAACAATTATCAATTAATAACGACAACGAAAATATTTATCGTCGTCATTGATCATTGTACATTGATCATTGTTAATTGATTTAAGTCTAGGAGGAGGGATTTGAGGGAGAGGTTATCGTCGGTCGTCGGAGGGTGCTAAACTATATGAAAAAGAATAAAGTAATAAAATATATCTTATTTGGAACAGCATTTCTGTGCTTGTTGTTTGTTCTTTCTCATCTAAGTATTTCTTTTAAGGGTGGATTAAGCATTCATGGGAGTATTGCTCGGGCAACAATTGAAGGAGAGGGGCCAGGGGATATTTTAGGGTGGATAGTTGGAGTTCTCCTAAACTTTGGATTTGGGATTTTTGCTAATTTGTTAGCTGTAGTAGGTAAACTAATGAACTGGGTATTCAGTATAGAGACTTATTCAAACATTCCTGCTATCAATACAAGTTGGGGAGTTTTAAGAGATTTGAGTAATATGTTTTTTATTCCAGTACTAATGGTTGCAGCAGTTGCTACAATTTTGAGATATGACAAGTACAGTTTCAAGAACATGCTTAAGCCACTTTTAATATCTATTGTTTTTATAAACTTCAGCAGGACAATCGCCAATATTGTGATTGATTTTACACAAGTTCTTACAAGATCATTTTTATCTTTTTCGTCATCTGGAGGGATTTCCGAAGGTATTGTTAATACAATGGGATTAACGGGGATATTTCAAGATACGAAAGTTTTTCAGGATGGGGGAAATAAATTTATAGGAACATGGGGGATGGCACTGAATACATTTTTGGCATTATTAGTTGTTGCAATTGCTGCAATAGTGATAGGAGTTGCAGTTGTTATGCTTTTTACAAGAATGATTGCACTTTGGATTTTAATTGCGATTTCCCCAATTGTTTGGGGACTTTATGCAATCCCAGATACTCAAAAATATTTAGGTCAGTGGTGGGGAAAGTTCAAACAGTATGCTTTTTTTGCTCCAGTGTTTGCATTTTTTATATGGTTTGCAATTCTGGTAGTGAGGGCTGGGGGGTATAGTGCCGAGACTAATACATTGCCGGCATCAATGCTATCAGGGACTAGTAAATTTTTTGCAGATCCGAAGTCTATTATAAATTACATGTTTTCAATAGGTATTCTAATTTTTGGTCTTAAATATGCACAGAAAGATGCCGGAGATTTACCGTTCGTTAAGTCTCTTGCAGGTAAAGCAGAGGGGTATATTAAGGGAGCAGGGAAGAGTGTTGGAATGGGAACGTTGAAAGCTGTTACTCCATATAGGACAGCGAAGGCTTTGATGGCTGAACATAAAGAGCGAGCGGATCTTAAAGAAAAACTTAAGACAAAAGATGCTGGAATTACTGCAGGAAGTCTATATAAAGCGAAAGATATTGTTTCAAAAAAATTAGAACCACATATTACTGGAACAGAAACTTTGAGAAAAGTTGGTAGAATAGTAACAACAAAACTTCCATTAGGGGAAAATCTTATTAGAGAAGAAGCTTATGGTAAGAGTGTTCGTGAAAAACGAATGAAAGATGAAACCGAAAAGACGAGATTGGAGAAGTTGAAAGCATATAAAGACGCTCCACCGGATGCAGGAGATGTACAGAAGAAACTTGTTGCCAAAGGAACCAGTGAGGGAGAGCGCAAAGCGCTTGCTCAGCATCTTGCTGAAAATACAGGTAAGTTTAGTAAACCAGATATCGCTACCGGAAGTATAAAACAGGCAGTTGCAGAATTTACAGAAGCTCTTAAAACGCTTGGAGGAGAAAAGACTGCTTTAGGGAGTGCTTTTATCGGTAAAGTAAAGAAATCTAGATTAGATTTGGTTATTGCCAATAAAACTGGAGAAGAATCTGGTGAAAAGTTTAAGAAGGCAATAGAAGAAGCAGTACAGAAATTGGATGCAAAGAGTATTGCAGGACAAGATACGACGGTATTTGAGAATAAAGATTTCGTAAGCGCTATAGACACATTATCGCCAGATGCGAAAGCTAAACTTGCCAAAACTAATATGGCTGATAAAAAGTGGAACAAAATAGAGTCAGTAGTAAAATCTAACACAACATCGGGCCCCAAAATAATATCGGGGACAAAATATAAATAACTATGAGTAATTTATCTACAGAACAATATAATAAAGCAAATCCATTTTGGTCGGCATTATATGCTCTAGATTTTGGTGACTTCAAGCCATTATATCAGGAGTTTATGTTGGCTCCAGAGAATGTTAAAGATATTATAGCGGCGGTTGAAACTGCAGAAGTGATTTGGATTATCGGAGAGAAATATAAATTAGATGAAAGTCGTGTAG
>CAYZDR010000054.1:0-5213 GCA_964477425.1 uncultured Candidatus Saccharibacteria bacterium | reverse complement strand
GAAATATCTAAATCTCCGTAAGCCGAAAGAGCAAGAGTTCTCGGAATAGGAGTCGCTGTCATGGTTAGTAAATGAGGGACGATAGTAGGAGTTTTATCTTTAATTTTTAAAACATTTTTCTGAAGAGCAGCACGTTGTTGAACTCCAAACCTGTGCTGTTCATCAACAATCGCCATCGCCAAATCCTTAAATTCCACATCTTTCTGAATAATTGCATGCGTCCCAATAACAATTTTAATATCTCCAGTCTTAATAAGCTCAACAGCCTGCCTACGCTGAAGCTTCGGCAGACAGGCCTTCTCACATGGAATGACATCATTCGTATCCGTCGTGGCATAATTCTTAATTCTTAATTCATAATTCAAGAGCTTACAACAAGAGCCAGTAATTAACATTACGGGTTGATCTGGTATTAGTAAGGAAATTGTTGAAAAGTGCTGTTCCGCCAATACTTCAGTTGGTGCCATCAAAGCAGTTTGGAATCCAGCGTTTGTAGCCTCAAACATTCCAATTGCTGCGACAACAGTTTTTCCAGATCCGACGTCTCCTTCCATTAGACGATTCATCGGAATATCTTTTTCTAAATCTTGTAAAATTTGCCATGTTGCTTTTTTCTGCGCTCCGGTGAGTTTGAAAGATAAATTATCAACAAAGTTTTTGATGGCAGGTTGATCAAATGGAATTGAACGTGCTCCATTTTTCTGCCATTGCTGTCTCTGTTTTTTGAAATGTAATTGCATTAAAAAAAGTTCTTCAAAAGCGAGACGGTGGCGTGCCCTGTCTTTATTCTTTTCATCAGTAGGGAAGTGGACTTGTTGAATAGCTTCTGAAATTGACATCAAACCCTGTCGTTCTAAAATTTCATCTGGGATAAATTCTTCAATATTATCTGAAAGATTCATGATAGATTTTATACGCACACGTAACCATCTGGAAGTTAAACCTTCAGTTTCAGGATACATTGGAATAAGCCCACCAGTTTGGATACATGGAATATTTTCCACGTCGTTTTCTAAATTTTTTGGAATAATTTCATGAGCAGGATTAGACATTGAAAATGTGTCATAATCCAATCCAACTTTCCCACTCAAACTAACGTTAATCTCTGCCCAAAGCGTATTTTTTAAAAATGGCTGATTAAACCAAATTGCCTTTAGTATAGATTTTCCATCTGAAACAAGCGCTTCAGTAATTTGCATCCGCTTTCTCGGCGAACGTGTATTTTTTATGCTAATTATTTTGCCATGAATTGTAGATTTTTCTCCAGGGCATAAATCTTTAATTTCCTTAACTTCTCCAAAATTTTCGTAGCGATGTGGAAAATGATAAAGCAAATCTTTAATATTGAAAATCCCCAATTTATGTAATTTGGGGAGATAATGTTTTCCAATTCCGTATAGGGTGGTTATGTTGTTGTTTAATTCGTGTGGCATAATTAAAAAGTTTTAGATTCTTAAAATCCATTAAATATAGTAAAAGAATTAGGAATTAAGTATTAAGAATGATAACAATGCCTGAACTAGGATTCTCAGGATTAAAGGATTTTTAGGATTACGACGTTAATATTTTGTAGGGGTTCAATCTCAGTTATTCAACGGGATAAAAATATCTTGAACCAGCGTCGTTTGTCATTGATCATTGTTAATTGTACATTGATAATTGAATACAGTGTCCTCGAGAAGAGTTCCAGCCCGCGGGCTGGTCACCCTGCGGGGTGAGAACTTACCAATTTCTAATACATAGTGCGCCCGATAGGAATCGAACCTATATCTCAAGCTCCGCAAGCTTACGATCTATCCGTTGAACTACGGGCGCTATCCACAGCCATTTACAAGCGCAATATTCTTTCCATTGCATCCATCATTGATTCTTCTTGTTCTTTTTCTGGAAGATGTGGGGCAAGAAATTCGCGAATTTTTAATGGTTCTATTTCATCTCCAAAAACTATTTTGATCGGTTGAGTAAGTTTCCCTACTTTTTTGAAACTAATATAATTGATCGGAGGATCATAAAAAATCCAAAATGATCCAAGTGTTTTGTAGGGGATATTTTTCTCTCCAAATAATATTCCATCTTCCTTCAACGTTATCTGAACTTCTTTAGGCATTTTTACAGCTGTCATAAAAAAGACAACAATAGCCATCGCTGCAACAATCATCACCAAAGGATCTTGTGAAGATATTGCAGCGACCATCATCAGTGCGGAAATAATGATTGTGGCGATAAACCAGTTGCGTGTTTTAGGATAATAGAAATATTCAAAAGCTGCCCACGAAATTTCTTTATTTTGTTGTTCTTGATTGTCCATATGTTTGCCTTGGCACGCCGTAGCTTGAAAAGCGGAGGCGGCTTTTATTAGTGTTTAATTTTTTTAAAGTGTATTTTATGATGGAGTTTAACAATTGGTAATGTCCATTGAAATTTCCATTTTATATACAAAAATTCAAAACCATCAATGAGAACGGAAAAAAATATTCCAGTCAGAATAGCGAGGTTAAATTGTCTAAAAAATAGATAAGCTATCAAAAATCCTGTGCTAATATCTAAACCAACTTTAACCCACTCCCATAATGTTCCCATATTTTTAATTTCATATTCCCAGTGTGGAATTGCATCCATCGCTAAATGAGCTATAATAGAGAAAAGGGCAATTAAGAAAATTTTTCCAGTCATGCTATTAGCATAAAGTGGGATACCACCGATATATGCGCCAATGGCAGAACCCATTACTATGTGCGCAGATAAAATCATTATTTTAATTGAAATTTCTTATGACTTCATTATACATTGTTTCAACACCAATAGGCAACCTCAAAGATATAACGTTACGAGCTTTAGAAATCATGAAAAGTGTTGATTTTGTTGCATGCGAAGATACGAGGGAGACTAGCAAGATTCTTAAAACTTATGAAATTCAGGCTTCAACAATTAGTTTTCATCAACACAGCGCTGAAAAAGATGCAGAAAAAATTATTGAGCGATTGAAATCAGGAGAAAATGGAGCGTTGGTTACTGACGCAGGGACACCAAATATTTCTGACCCCGGGGCAAAACTTGTTCAGATGGCGATTCAATCTGGAATCACAGTTGTTCCAATCCCCGGTCCATCAGCATTGACGACAGCAATTAGCGCCTCTGCTCTAGATGTTTCTAAATTTCAGTTTTTGGGGTTTCCTCCAACAAAGAAAGGGAGACAAACTTTTTTCAAAAAACTTTCAGAATCAGAATTAACGACTGTCATGTATGAATCAACACATAGGATAATTAAAACATTAGAAGAAATTAAGGGCGTAATGCCAGATTGTCAGATAGAAGTTTTTAGAGAACTGACAAAGAAGTTTGAAACGATATATAGAGGAACAATATCAGAGGTGATTTCAGGCGTGACTGCTTCAAAAGATGATCAGAGAGGAGAGTTTGTGGTAATAGTAAAGAATTAAGAATATAGAATTAAGAATTAAGTCAGCCCGCTGGCTGATCACCCTGCGGGGTGAAATACTTACGAATCACAAGATCGTCGTCCCTTAATGCTTAATTCCCAATTCTTAATTCCTAATTCTTCGTTTATGGAATGTATATTTTGTAATATCGTAGAAAACAAAATTCCAGTACATAAAGTTTATGAAGACAATTTTACTTTGGCATTTTTAGATATCGCTCCAGTTAATCCAGGCCATACTTTAGTTATATTAAAAAAGCATATTGAAAATATTGAAGAAGCGTCAGAAGAAGATCTATGTAATCTAATAAAAACAGTGAAAAAAGTTGGTAATGCAATTAAAACTGGACTCAAAGTTTCTGGATATAATGTAAATGTTAATAATGGCTCAGTCGCTGGACAAGTAATTTCACATATTCATTTTCATATTTATCCACGTTTAGAAGGAGATGGACATCATCCTACATGGGTATTGGGTAAATATAAAGAAGGAGAAGCAGAGGAAATTGCAAATAAAATCAAGATACCAATGAAATTAAAAAGCTCAAATTAAAAATTAAAAAGGAATTAAAAATATAGAATGTCAAACTGTAAATATTTTTGAAATTTGGCATTTGATATTCCTTTGACATTTGGATTTTGAACTTTGAAATTTTTCTATCTTTCTTTTTCAAGTTTATCTTTAAATAATAAATTATAAAATATATGGGAAACATATCATCACAGACAATATTAAATAACACTTCCAATCTATATGCTTGGGCTGTTATAATTTTTATTGTCACTTTTATTGCGCTAAAAATCTTTAAGGGATTCATCGTTAATTATCTGAAAAAAATATCAGAAAAAACTAAAACAACAGCAGACGATGTTGCTGTAAAAATATTTCAAAGAATTGGGACTCCTTTTTATATTGTGGTTTCGCTTTATCTCGCAATTCAGCCGTTGGAATTGCCAGAATATATTGCTCAGGCAGTTTACTATGCATTGATTTTTCTCGGAACATATGAAGTTGTAAAAGCTGTTCAGACTCTGATTGACTATATTATAGGGAGAACTTTACAGAAAGAAGAAGTTAAAGAAAGAGAAAGTGTTGGAGTGATAAAAATGTTTGGTCAAATTGCCAAAATATCGGTCTGGATCGGAGCGACGATACTCGTGCTTTCTAATTTTGGGTTTGATGTTACATCTCTAATCGCTGGACTAGGGATTAGTGGTATTGCGATTGCACTTGCTCTTCAAAATATATTAGGAGATCTTTTTAGTTCTTTGGCTATTTTTATTGATAAGCCATTCAAGGTTGGAGATTTTATTATTGCAGGAAGTGAGATGGGGACTGTGCAAAAAATTGGGATCAAATCTACAAGAATAATTGCTTTGCGTGGAGAAGAAATTATTATTTCTAATCAAGATCTGACAAATGCCAGAGTTCTTAATTTTAAGAAAATGGAGAAGAGGAGAATAGATTTTGGTATTGGAGTTGAATATGGAACTGATGCTGAAAAGTTAAAAAAGATTCCACAAATTATTAAAGATATTATTAAAGATATTGAATTAACTGATTTTGATCGTGCTCATTTTCATGAGTTCGGAGATTTTAGTTTGAATTTTGAAATTGTCTATTATGTTTTGACAAATGACTATAACAAGTATATGGATATTCAGCAGGAAATTAATTTGAAAATCGTTGATGTATTCAAGAAAGAGAAAATTGAAATAGCGTTTCCGACGCAGACGGTGTATGTGACGAATAAACACTAAATAGAACAAATGT
>CAYZDR010000053.1:0-5523 GCA_964477425.1 uncultured Candidatus Saccharibacteria bacterium | reverse complement strand
AATTTTATTTTAACATCCCAACGCACACTGGCACAGAAAATATTATGATGGCTGCTTGTATGGCGGAAGGAACAACAACTTTAATTAACGCTGCACGCGAACCTGAAGTATCTGCTCTTGCAGATATGTTAAACTCAATGGGAGCAAAAATTTCCGGGGCAGGAACATCTGTTATCAAAATTGAGGGAGTAAGAAAACTTCACGGAACAGAATGGACAGCTCCCCCATCAAGAATTGAAACATGTTTTTTTATTGCCTCCGCCGCAATCACAAGAGGAGAAATTTTAATTAAAAATGCCAATACTGAAAATATTGGGATTGTCCAAAACAAAATGTCACAAATTGGAATAAATATTCAAATAATAGATTCTTCTACAATTAGAGTAAAATGCAAATACAGAGTTAACTCTGTAGATTTCACAACTTGGCCATACCCAGGATTTATGACTGATTTTCAGGCACAAATGATGGCTTTATTGGCAACAGCAAAAGGAACATCTATTATTAAGGAAACTGTTTTTGAAAACAGGTTCATGCATGTCAGTGAGCTGAATAGAATGAATGCAGATATTCATGCTACCTATGATCAGGCAATTGTGGTGGGAGTAAATAAATTAGTAGGAGCTAATGTAATGGCGAGCGATTTGCAGGGTGGAGCATCTTTAGTTTTGGCTGGACTTGTTGCGGATGGAAAGACAATCGTGGATCGTGTTTATCATATTGATAGAGGGTATGAATCTATGGAGAAGAAATTGAAAAAATTGGGAGCTAATATTAAAAGATTTAATCCTGTAAAAGAATGAAGGGGTTCCCAGAGGAACCCCAATGTCAACCGTCCGTCACATCATTATAGACTGCCCTTCCTTTCTTTTTTGCTTAACTCTAGGCTAAGCAAAAACGAAAACCTTTTCTCTACCTCCATAACTATAAAAATATTATCAGAAAGCTAATTAAAAAGCAAATAATTTATGAATATTTTAGGAGTTGAGACATCTTGTGACGAGACAGCTGTTGCGATAATAAGTGCTCAAAATAGCCAAAAATCGCCTGTTTTTCATGTTCTCTCAAACATAGTTTCTAGCCAAGTAGAATTGCATGCTGAATACGGTGGAGTTGTCCCCAATCTCGCTGCGCGAGAACATGCTAAAAATATGATTCCATGCCTCCAAGAAGCAATGGAAACCGCAAAATTACAACCTGAACAGATTGATTTAATTGCTGTTACACGAGGACCCGGACTTATCTCTGCCCTACTAGTTGGAACAAGTGCTGCAAAATCTTTGGCTTACGCTTGGCAGAAACCAATCGTTGGTGTTGATCATATCGCCGGACATATCTACGCAAACTGGATAGAAAATAGTGCAATTGAATTTCCTGTTTTGTGCTTAATAGTTTCTGGTGGACATACAGAATTAGTTTTAATGACAGATTATGAGAAGTTTGAACTGCTCGGGAAAACTCGCGATGATGCTACTGGAGAAGCCTTTGATAAAGCTGCAAGATTATTGGGATTAGGATATCCTGGTGGTCCTATAATATCAAAGATTGCAGAAAATGGAACATCTGGAAAATTTAATTTACCCAGACCGATGATTCATGATAAAAATTTTGATTTCAGTTTTAGTGGATTAAAAACCGCTGTGCGTGAATTAGTTTTGTCTCAAAAAGATATGACAGATTCTATACGCGCAGATATAGCAAAAGAGTTTCAGCAAGCAACAATTGATGTTTTGATTTCTAAAACAGTTAAGGCTGCACAAAAATATAATCCAAAAACAATTGTTCTAGCCGGCGGTGTGGCTGCAAATAAAGAACTTCGTGAACAATTAGGTGCGGCAATCCAACAAAATATGCCAGAAACAAAATATCTAATGCCATCTCTAAAATTATGTACAGATAATGCTGTGATGATTGCGGTAGCGGGATATTTTGAAAAAGATAAAGCGACGGATATCCCGTGGGATGTTGAAACAGATGCGAATATAACAATTGCGTAACGACCGAAAATAAGATAAACTGAAAATAGAAATATGAAAGAAATACCAAAAGCATACAATCCAAAAGAATACGAAAAAGATGTTTATAAAGCGTGGGAAGACAGCGGTTTTTTTAACCCTGACAACCTTCCCGACAACCGCAAGGAATCTTTTTCTATCTCTATGCCTCCTCCAAATGCGACAGGCATTTTACATTTAGGACACGCAAGCATGCTTGCGATAGAAGACTCTGTTATCCGCTACAAACGAATGCGTGGGTTTAAAACACTTTGGCTACCCGGGACAGATCATGCTGCAATTGCAACTCAAACTAAAGTGGAAAAACTAATTGCAAAAGAAAATCTAAATCGCCATGATCTTGGGCGAGAGAAATTTATTGAACGAGTAAAACAATATGTTCAAGAATCACAAAACACTATTCGAGGACAGATCCGACAAATGGGATCAAGCTGTGATTGGTCAAGAGAAAGATACACACTTGACGAAGGACTTACAGAAGCAGTTCAAGAAACTTTTGTTAGAATGTATCAAGATGGACTAATTTACAGAGGGAAAAGAATTGTTAATTGGTGCCCACGATGTGAATCAACTTTGGCGGATGATGAAGTGGAACACGCCGATGAGGATGGAAAACTTTACTATATTAAATACCCCCTTGTCGCAGACCCTGAGTCACATCAAAGGGACGAATTTATTATAATTGCCACAACTAGACCAGAAACAATGTTTGGAGATTCTGCAATTGCTGTTAATCCAGACGATGCACGATTTAAAAACTTTGTTGGAAAAAATGTTCTTCTCCCTTTAACTGACAGACAAATTCCTGTAATCGCTGACGATCATGTTGATGTAGAATTTGGGACAGGAGCATTGAAAATCACTCCTGCACATGACAAAGATGATTTTGAAATTGGGAAAAGACACGGTTTAGAGGTGATAAATCTTTTTAAGAAGAATGGAAAACTTAATGAAATTACTGGAAAATATAAAGGATTGAACATTGATGAGGCACGTGGGAAAATCGTAAAAGATCTTGAAAAAATAAAATTATTAGAAAAAATAGAAGACTACAAACATTCAGTTGGGCACTGCTACAGATGTGATGCAACGATTGAGCCAATGGTTTCCCTACAATGGTTTATTGATGTTGATAAAAAGATTCCCGGACAGGAAAGATCTCTCAAAGAGGTGTCCATAGAAAATGTTAGATCTGGAAAAATAGAAATCATACCAGAAAGATTTAAGAAGACTTATTTTCATTGGATGGAAAATTTACATGATTGGTGTATCTCACGACAAATTTGGTTTGGACACAGAATCCCCGCCTATTACTGCGAATGCGGACAAGTTGTTGTAAGTTTAACTCCCCCATCTTCATGTTGGAAATGCGGAAAAAATAATTTTCAGCAGGATCCAGATACATTAGACACATGGTTCTCATCTGGGTTATGGACGTTTTCCACCCTTGGGTGGCCAGAAGAAACTGATGACATGAAAAATTATCACCCAACTTCTTTGATGGAAACTGGATATGATATTTTATTTTTCTGGGTGGCGCGAATGATATTGATGAGCGCTTACGCCCTTGATGATATTCCATTTAAGAAAGTCTATTTACATGGATTGATTAAAGATAAAGAGGGTAAAAAGATGAGTAAGTCACTTGATAATGGAATAGATCCTATTGAGATGATAGAAAAATTTGGAGCAGATGCATTGAGATTAAGTATGCTCATTGGGACAACTGCTGGGAATGATTTCAAACTTTATGAAGAAAAAATTGCCAGTTTTAGAAATTTCGTAAACAAATTATGGAATGTTTCAAGATTTATTATGAGCAATTGTGATTCTTTTTCTGATGACATTCATGCACCTACTAATCTGGCAGACAAATGGATACTTGGAGAACTAAATAAAACTATTGCTGATACAACAAAATATTTTGATGAGTACCAACTTTCAAAAGCTGGAGAAACTCTATATGAATTTACACGTGATAAACTAGCAGACTGGTATCTAGAAATTTCCAAATCAGATTCTTCTGACGGTAAAAATGATATGTTGGGATATATACTTTCAACTCTATTGAAACTCTGGCATCCACTCACCCCTTTTGTCACGGAGACAATCTGGAAAGAAATGGGTCACAATGATCTGTTGATAGTTGCCGAATGGCCTAAACAGATTACAATCAATAATCAACAAGAATCTGCAGAATGTTTTGAACTTACAAAAACTATCGTTACAGCTATCAGAAACATCAGGGCATGTTATAAAATAGATGCTAAAAAAGAAATTGATGTCCTAATTCAGTCAAATATAGAACTGTCCAAAGACCAGCAAAACATTATTGAAAAATTAGCGCGTACTAAAATTACAGAAAATGATAATCAGCAAGACGACAACAATGCTGCCACAAAAATTATTAGCGATACGGTAAAGATTATAGTTCCTTTGCATGACATTATAGACGCTGATCAAGAAAAAAATCGTTTATCTACAGAATTAAAATCTCTTACAGATTATGCAGAAAAATTAGAGAAAGAATTATCAAATGAAAACTTCGTTTCCAACGCCCCTGAAAAAATTATAGTAGAAAGAAAAGAAAAACTAACATTAACTCAAGATAAAATTAATAAAATAAAAGAACAAATAGAATTGTTGTCGTAAATCGTTGCAATTGATAATTGTTAATTGTACATTGATCATTGATTATGAACACTCCTCCAACATTATGGTTACCATATATCATCATGGGAATTACCCCCGGTGTTATTTGGCTACTCTATTTTCTACGCAAAGATAGACAAAACCCTGAACCAAAAGGAAAAATATTTCAGGTTTTTTTATGGGGAATGTTAGCCACTGTTCCTGCCGTTGTAATAGAAATATTTTTTAATTGTATTCTTGGATATTCATGTTCAATAGGAACTGGATTCTCGCTATTCCAAAATATTATTTTTGCCAATATGTTAGTATCTACTCTTGTCGCTGTTTTCTTTATCACTGCTACAGTGGAAGAATTTGCCAAATATTGTGTAGTAAGATCTGAAGTGTTAAACCATAAAGATTTTGATGAGCCAATTGATGCAATGATCTATTCTATTACAGTAGCATTAGGATTTGCGTCTGCAGAAAATGTTCTATTTGTTTTTATGTCACCTCCAAATACTGCTGTTATTACAGCGGTAATGAGATTTTTTTCAGCAATTTTTCTCCATGCTCTCGCAGGAGGGTTTATGGGATACTTCATAGGAAAAGTAAAAGAATGGGAAATGAAACAAAATCAAATGATGCCCGGTATTAGAAAAACGAGAAGAGCTTTCAAATACAAATGTGCAGGAATTACAACAGCAATTCTTTTACATGGTTCATATAATTTTTTAATAATTACTAATACGCGAACATCTTTAGCTGGAGTTATTGTGTTAATATTAGTTTCAGCTATCATTCTTTCCATGGCATTCAAACGACTAAAAAAAGACACATTTGCAATCAATAGTACTTTTGATGTATAATGTAAAAG
>CAYZDR010000052.1:0-5554 GCA_964477425.1 uncultured Candidatus Saccharibacteria bacterium | reverse complement strand
CTCTTTTTTGAAAAAAATAGCATGAAGAAAAAAATTACTATATTTTGTACTACATTACTTTGTGTTTTTTTATTTTTGTTTTGTATAGATAATTTTATTTCTTCTGGAAAATTAACAGCATTATTTTCTTCGTTGAAAATTCCGAACATCACTGTAAATTCTGCAAACCACGAAAGCGCTGATAATTCTGTTAATGCAGATTTTCATACTGCTGAAACATTAAAAAAGGACAGCATTCTTCTGGGAACTGGAAAAGTTGATTTTACGGGATCTCCAGAAGGAAGAATTACGAATATACAACTTGGCATGTCTAAAATTAATAGTATTATTCTCCCTGCGGGAAAAGAGTTTTCAACACTGAAAACAATTGGGACAGTTTCATCTAAAAAAGGATATGAGCTTGCAGATAATATTCGCAATGGAAAAACTGTTATGGCATTAGGAGGAGGATTATGCCAAGTTTCCACTTCCCTTTTTAGGGCAGCCCTGAACGCTGGACTAAAAATAACTCAAAGAAAAAATCATGCTTATGCTATTAATTTTTACTCCCCGCATGGGACTGATGCTGCTATCGCCAGTCCTTCTTTAGATTTTAAGTTTATTAATACCACCGAACATTCTATTTTGATTCAAGGAGAAATAATTGGAACTGAAACTGTTGTAAAGATATTTGGGATAAATAATAGGATAATAAAAATAAAGGGTCCTGATGTTGTGGCGCAAAATAAAAACGGTTCTTTTAGAACTGTTTTATATCAGGAAATTTATAATTCTAATGATGAGTTATTAGAAAAAAATACTTTTTATAGTTACTATCAACCTGAGGCGAGGTTTCATTAAAAAATCAACCGCAATTTTCCCGCAATAGAAAAATCGCTATTGTCAGTATATCAAACGCTTGATATACTAGTAGAAAGATACTTAGTGAAGGCCTGCCCTTTTGGCAGAGATTGGTCTTCTTATGAAGAATAGCTAAGAAATCTTACACCTCTCATTAGAGAGGTTTTCCTATCTCACCACCAACGACTCTATAACTACAGTAATTCATCACCAATTTCTCCTCACAAATCACGACAGAATCACGACAGCAATCGCGACATTAGATATTCAACATATAAAAACTTGCTTTTCCATATCCTTCTTTCCGAATAAGTTTAGTCTTCAATAGCTCATTGATATAACGTTGAGCAGTTCGTTTATCAATCTCAAACATATCCACGACATCATTGCTATCAAATCTTCCCATACTCATCATAAAATCAACAATTCTAATTTGATTCTTATCTAAAAAAACTTGTCCACCTAGCTTTTTTCTCATCTTCTCATCCAAACTCAATGGAATAATTATGTCATGAATACGATTCATTTCATATGCAAATCCACCACTAAAATACTCTAGCCATTCTGTATGATCAGCTTTTAATCTCTCCTCATAATTTTTCCCCAAATGAATTGCTTTGTAATACGCTGGTCTATCTTGATTATAATAGTCCTCGAGTGCAAACAGTTTGCGAAAATCATATCCCATTTGATATAAAATGAGCGTGGCAAGAATTCTCGCAGTTCGTCCATTGCCATCTGCAAATGGATGAATAGCAGCAATTTCCGAATGTGCAAGACCTGCAACAAAAATTGGACAAATCTTTTCTTTTTTTGCCATTTCTATCCAATCTACTAATGCTTTGACCAATTTTGGCACATCTTTTGCCTCCGGACCAGTATACCTTACTTCTATAATTTTCTTACCTTGTCGTGTCACTACATACACCTTGTCTTTACGAAACTTCCCACACCGATCCTCTGGCAATGTTTTATTCGTTACCAACTCATGAATATCAAGAATGGTTTTACTAGTAATTTCTTTTTTATCTGAAATAAAATTGTAAACATAAAGCATGGCTTTCTGATAATTTTTTATTTCATAAATATCCCGCTCCGGAGCATCCACTTTTTCGCCTTCTATAACTTTTTGAACTTCAAAACGATTTAACATATTTCCTTCAATACTGGTTGAGGAATGGATCATACGGATAAGAGCTTCTCTCCTTAATTTTGCTTCTTGCCTAGGCATAATTGATGTATGCGAAACCAACTGTCGCACTTCGGCAATACTCATAAAATTATTTAAAATATTGTGCGTTATTTTGTATCCTGGCTTAAACATACATAGATTATATCATATTTCAGTTAGTTTGAGAAATTTACCTCACCACCAACGACTCAATAGCATCTTTCTTAGCAGCTACTTTCGCTGGAAAATATCCAAAAGCAATTCCTACGAATGAAGAAAATATAACTGAAATTAGGATTGCCGAAAGAGGAATAGTAAATGTCCATGCAAATCCCCTACTAATCGCCATATAAGTAATGAAAGCTGTTACGATAACCCCTATTATTATCCCTACTATAGCACCTATAAAAGAAACTATAACTGACTCCCACAGAAACTGGAATAAAATATCATTTCGTTGCGCTCCAAGCGCTTTCCGCAAACCAATCTCAAAAGTTCTCTCTTTCACATTAACATAAGCAACATTCATTATACTTACTCCACCAACCACCAATGAAATACCTGCAAGAGCCACAAGCAAAATTTGTAATGCACTTAATACTACTCCTACCATCTCCTTTGCTTCTTCCATTGAAGTAATTGCAAAATCATCACTATTCAAATCAGTTGTTCCATGTCTATCTCTCATAACTTGAGTCATCTGTCTTACAATCGTTTCCGTATTTTCTCCTTTGTCCATTTTGAACATAGCCATTTGTATATGTTCTATTCCCATAATCTTTTTCTGTAAAGTTTTAACAGGGATGTACACCATATCATCCATATTGAAAAATGCCGCTGCACCTTTTGATTCCATGACCCCTATAACTCTAAATTTTTTATTCTTTATTTTAATTGACTGCCCAATAGGATCATTGTTTCCGAATAAACTTTCTTTAACTTCTGATCCTAAAACTGCTACTTGCGCTAAACTATCATTTTCTGATTCTGTAAAAAATCTCCCATTTTCAACTTTCCCCGGATCAACATTTACCATAGAGTCTGAGCAACCAAATATGATTGTTCTTTTTCTTTTCTCGTCACGTGTTATCTGCTCTTGTCCTAACACCGCAGAATATCCATCAATAATTTCAGGAATTTCTTTGAGAATAGCTTTTCTATCTTCATCTTTCAGAGTTGTAATAGTAATTCCTGTTGCTATCCCCATTGCATTCTCACTGGATGTTTTTCCTGTATTCGGAATTTTTACTTCAATTTCAATACTATCAGCCCCAAACATATCTACTTGTCCCATGATCATATTCCTCAAACCTTCACCAGAAGAAATAACAACAATTACCGCCGCTATACCAATTACAACACCCAGAATGGTTAATGCCGTTCTGGACTTGTGAGCTCTGAGTGACCTGACCGCAAAAATAAATGATTGAATAATATTACTCATATCTTAATGCCTCTATTGGTGTTTTTTTTGCTGCTTGATATGCAGGCCAAATTCCAAAGAATATTCCAATACATGCAGCTACTGAACAAGCTAAAATAATAGATACAATTGAAATTGAGAACACCCATCCACTATACCCTAAAGATTGCATCACAACAAAAATTGCAAATGACATCATCACTCCAATTAAAACTCCAATAATTCCACCAGCCAATGACATAAGCATAGTTTCAATTAAAAATTGAAACAAAATATTACCATTTGTTGCTCCAATGGCTTTTCTTAAACCAATCTCTCTAATTCTTTCTATAACTGAAATTAGCATAATATTCATAATTCCAATCCCACCAACCACCAAAGATATTGCTGCTATACCTCCAAGAAAAAACTTTAAGGCATTAGTAATGGTATCCAAAACTTCCATAGCTTGCTGTGGGCTTCTCACTAGAAAATCATCCTCTCCATCATGTCTATCTCTTAAAATATTTTTGATATTTTTAATCCCATTTTCCACATCTCCTGCATTAGAAAATCTTCCTCTGATTAAACTTACGTGATCAATTCCTAACATTAATTTCTGTGCCGTTAATAATGGCATAAATAATTGACCATCAACATTTTGAAAAGCAACTGACCCTCTTTCTTTCATAATACCTACTACAATAAAACTTTCCTTGCCAACTTTAATTCGTTGATTTAGTGCATCGGAATTACCAAACAAATCATCCTTGAGAGAGCTCCCTAAAACCACGACTCTCGCCATCTCTTTATCTTCATCCTTATAGAAAAATCTTCCTGATTGCACATTTGTATCTTCCACCTCCAAATATGAAGCTGTGGTTCCAACGAATGTTGCTCCAATATTAGATTCATCCCAAACCAAAGTCTCCGCACCTGTAACTGAACTTGATGTATTCTCTAAATTTGGAACACTATTATTTTTCATCAATGCTTCTGCATCGCTATTTTTTAAAGTTGTAATTACAATCCCCATCACTGACGCAGGTGGTCCATCCTCTTCGGCTGCCCCCGGCATTATTGTAATAGTGTTTGATCCCGCAGTTTCAATTTGGCTTAAGATCAAACCTTGTGCACCATCTCCTATTGATATGATCATGATAACAGCAGCAATACCAATCACAATACCCAAAACAGAAAGGACTGAACGTCCTTTATTTGATTTTAAGTTAAACCAGATTGTTCGAACGATATCTAAAAATAACATATTATTCCTATTTAGAACTTACGAATCCTACTACTTCTGCAAAACATCTTCCTTACTAGCATCAATCCTCTCTTCAACTTTTACATCCATCACAACTTTCCCATCTAATAATTTAATAATTCTGTCTGCATGCTTTGATGTATATTCTTCATGGGTTACTAAAATTACTGTTTTTCCTTCGTTGTTTAATTTCTGCAAAATTTCCATAACCTGTTTTCCTGATTTACTATCTAAATTTCCTGTTGGCTCATCAGCAAGAATAATCGCAGGATCATTTACTAACGCTCTTGCAATTGCAACTCTCTGTTTTTCTCCACCAGAAAGTTGATTTGAAGAATGGTTATATCTATGTGAAAGACCAACAGAAGCAAGTATTTGTCTCGCGATTTTAGTTCTATCTTTAGGTGCCGTAGAATTGTATGCCAAAGGAAGTTCAACATTTTCTAAAGCAGAAATACGAGGCAAGAGATTGAAAGATTGAAAAACAAAACCAATTTTTTGGTTTCTTAAATGAGCTAATTTATCTTCATCCATTGAACTTGTCTCTATTTTATCTAACGCATATCCACCGCTTGTAGCTTTATCCAAAAGACCAATAATATGCATCAATGTTGATTTGCCTGATCCAGATGGTCCCATAATAGCCACAAGTTCTCCCTCTTTTATATTAAAAGAAACATCCTTTAGTGCAGATGTCACAACATCACCATTCACATAATCTTTTGTTATATTTTTTAGTGTTAACATGAACGACAAGTTTAAAGTTTAAAGTTACAAGTTTAAAGAAAAGATTTTAAGATTAAAGAGATGGAACGAAATTAGACGTTTATCTTTATTCTTTAATATTTATTATTTTTTTAAACTTGTAACTTTA
>CAYZDR010000051.1:0-5592 GCA_964477425.1 uncultured Candidatus Saccharibacteria bacterium | reverse complement strand
TTGTTTTTGTAGTGATAAAGGAGTAAAATAGAGGGTAGTAGTAGATAAATAGATAAAATGCTGATTTTTAGGATAAATGGTAGTCAAAGTGTAGAATAAATTTTATTTATATTATTTAACTTGGATATAAATTTATGGCAAATAAAAATAAAATTATCGATAATCAAAAACTTAATAATCTTTATCAAGCCATATCTGATGCGATAGGATCTGATACAGTTGGTTTAGATATTGAAGTTGGATATTTTTATCTCTGCGGATTTGAACTTTTGTCAAAAAAACTCGATAAACTTAAAGTGCGAATCTTAGTTGGTTCTTATATTGATCCAGAAGCTATACCGACTTTGATACTTGAATCGATGAAAAAAACATCGGTGAACCTTGATCCATTCCAGCCTAGAAGTATACCGTCTTCTAAGCAGGAAAGAGTGATGGATTTTAGTGAGGGTATAAAGAAACTTGCAAACCAAACGGCAATATTTGACGAACCAGAATCTCAGGAATCATATTCAATTCTTGAAAGAAAACTCGAAGATGGTTCACTTGAGATTAAAATGACCGAAACACAAGCACACGGTAAATGCTATGTGATTCATAATAAAAATGGTGGTAAAGTTTTTATGGGTTCGAGTAATTTTACATATAATGGTCTAATCGGACAACAGGAAATAAACGAAACATTTGATTCAGAAGAAAAGTATAAAGAATATTCAAATAAATTTTCCGATCGATGGACTGATTCGCGCAATATTGTTATTCAAGAAAAGGGAAAATCAGACATGTTTTTGAGAAAATTTAAAGATGAACTATGGATGAATGTGGTACCAACACCATATCTTATGTATGTTCGACTTCTGGATGAGATATTTGGCGCTGAATACGAAATCGAAGTAACTAGTGCATCACAAGCAACACATGATCAGTATTTGAATCTTTCATATCAGATGGACGCAGTGAAGATGGCAATTGAAAGGTTAAAAAACTATGATGGCGCTATTATTGCGGATGTTGTTGGTCTTGGAAAAAGTATTATAGCTACTACTGTTGCCGTAAATTGTCCTGATTTAAAAACGATAATTATTGCCCCTCCGCATTTAGTACCGATGTGGGAAGATTATGCTGAGGAATTTAAACTTCGAGGACCAAAAGTTTTTAGTGCTGGTAAAATAGAAGAGGTCTATGATAAATATAAAAATTCCACAGAGTCTATATTATTTATTCTTGATGAAGCGCACAGATATAGAAATGAGGATACACAAGATTATCAACTGCTTCATCAACTAACTCGTAGTAACTGTGGTAATAAGGTTTTAATATTATCGGCAACACCATTTAACAATGATCCGGGTGACATTTTTGCTCTGATAAAACTTTTTCAAACACCCGGTGCCGCTACACTTCGAACCGTAGAAAATTTATCAGTAAAGTTTGCAGATCTCGCAAGTAGATATAAAACACTTCGACGACTCCAAGTAAAAGGTGCTAAAACTACAAAACAACACAAAGAATTAGACATCAAACGTGATATCATTGCTTCCGAACTTCGTCGTTTACTCGAGCCTATTATAATTAGACGTTCGAGGATAGATCTTGAAAAGATTACTCGCTATAGAGAGGATCTGAAAGTACAAAAAATTGAATTTTCAAAAATGGAAGATCCAACTATTCGGGAGTATGAATTGGGTAAATTTACTGATATATATTTAGAGACTATAAAGCGAATTGTGCCGGATTCTAAAATTGTGGACGGTTTAACGGGTGCACGATACATGCCAACGACCTATATTTTAGACATTGTTGATTTTGCTACGAAGTATCCAAAATTAGAAGATATTAGAACCGCTCAAATGAACGTAGCTTCATTTATGAGGAAACTTTTGGTTATGCGTTTTGAAAGTTCAAGAACCGCATTTCGGAGTACTCTTCAAAAATTTATAGATTCACATCAAAAAATTCTTGATTGGGTAGAAAAAAAACAATTAGTACCAATTTCTAAAAAAATCTACATTCCATTACCGGATGAGATGCCAGAAGAAGATACAGAGGAGATGAATTTGGAAGAACAGGCTGAGTTTACAAATACTGAGGTCGCAAACAATAAGAAGATTGTTTTTATTGAGCTTGAGGATCTTGATAAAAAATTTGTACTTGATCTCAAACACGATATTGGCGTACTCACAGATATTTACGAAAAATGGTTTGGTTTGGAATCACCGTTTTTATTAATGCCAGACCCTAAATTAAAACAACTTATTTTAGATATTCAAGAACATCTAATTAAGGATCCTAATCGAAAAATCGTTGTGTTTAGCATGTATGCAGATACCGTTGTTTATGTAGGAGAAGCCCTCAAGAAGGCAGGGATTCCTACTTTTGTTTATACTGGAAAAAATAGTAAAAGCGATCGAAAAATAGTTAGAAATAATTTTGATGCCGGAATTCCAGCCGATAAACAATCTGATGATTTTATAGTTCTTGTTGCAACCGATGCTTTGAGTGAAGGTGTTAATCTAAATAGAGCAGGACGAGTTATTAATTATGATATTCCATATAATCCAACGCGAGTTATACAGCGAGTGGGTCGAATAAATAGAATAGATAAGAAAATGTTTAACGAGCTTTTTATTGATAATTATTTTCCTACTGAATATGGAGAGAAAGAAACAAATATTCGAGGAGTATCAACATTAAAAATGCAGATTTTTAATTCTGTGGTAGGTAATGATTCGCGTACTCTCACAGAAGATGAAACTCCGGAATCTTTTTTTGTTGATGAATTCAGAAAGGCGACAACTGAGGAAGAAAGTTGGGATACTGTTCATCGAGAAGCATATGAGCAGGCGAAGAGAAATAACGAAACTATTGAACTTGCAAAAAAAATTCCAATGCGAGCCCGAATTGTTAGAAAAAACAGGCAGATTCAAGTGGGAGTTGGCGTTGGTATTCGTGGAGAAAATAAAATATACGCTCTTGAAACTAATGGTCAAGCAGAGCTGGTTGATGCAGAAAAAGTATTAAATTATTTTGTGGCAAAACAGGATGAGGTTGGTGAGAAGACAGACGATCAATTTGGGATTGTTTTCAATACGATAAAAGAAAAGCTTTTTGAAAAACCACTAATGGGGCGAATGTCAAAAAATAGAACCGAAGTCGTAAATACACTAAGAAGTATTCAGGAATCGCAGTATCAAAATTATTGTGATGATTTAATGAAAGTTGTTAGTGATCTCGATGACCTTTCCGAAGGTCAACTCAAAACAATAATTAGGTTAACAAAAAATATTGCTTTGACAGAAGATCAATTAATAGAAGCTATTATTGAAATAGCACCGGAACAGCAGATAAGGGTTAGCTTGGATAGACAAAATAATGAAGAAAAATCATCAAATATTCTTTTATTTACTCAAGAACACCGCACATGATAAACCCTATTTTTACAAATAAATATAATGAAGAAGCTTTTGCAGAATTTATTCAGGGTATTGTTCCATGTCTTTCTTTAGACAAAAAACGATCCGAGATTCGTACCGGTTTCAAATCGATTCAACAAATTGCAGAAGTTAGTGAGAATAATCTGGATTTAGTCGTTTTTGTAGTCAAATTAGATTCGTCACTTCATGCTCGAGTAGAAATTACAAAGAATACGTACGCTGTACTTAAAAGCCATGCCCGGTCTAATGCTATAGTTGCATATATTTCAGATGATTCTTCGGAATGGCGACTCTCACTTATCACTACGAAAGTTAAGAGGACAAAAGATGGAGTGAAAGAATCAATATCAAATCCTCGTCGTTTTTCTTATGTTTTAGGACCAAATGCAAAAGTAGTAACGCCTTCCAAAATGTTACAAGGAACCATTAATTCAATTAATGATTTAGAAAATAAGTTTTCTTTGGCGGTAGTTAGTAAGGAATTTTTTACTCAAATAGCAACTCAATATTCTAGACTTGTTGGCGGAACGCGTGGTGAAGGCAGAAAGGCAATAATTTTTGAAAGGACTCTTAAACTTGGTGATACAAATGATGCCGTTAATGCGAATTTTGCAATACGTCTTATTGGTCGGTTAGTATTTTGTTGGTTTCTGAAACAAAAGGAAGGGCATACAGATAATCCTCTTATACCATCTGAGATTTTATCCGTTTCTGCTGTAAAAAAAATTGGAGATTATTATCATTCAATTTGTGTGCCACTTTTTTTTGAAGTTCTTAATAAACAACAAAGTTTACGTCCAACATTTTTTGCTTATTCAGAATTTTTTGATAAAGTTCCTTTTCTAAACGGTGGATTATTTCAAGATCACGCAGAAGATAATCACAAGTTCAATCGTATTACCGGAATGAGCGAACGGCGTGGTGTGGTGAATGTTCCTGATATTTGGTTTTCTGAATTATTTCAAATTTTTGAAGAATATAATTTTACTATAGATGAAAATACCTCAATTGATACAGAACTTTCAATTGATCCGGAAATGCTCGGTCGAATTTTTGAAAACCTTTTAGCAGAAGTGAACCCAGAAACTGGTGCCAGCGCACGAAAATCAACAGGTAGTTTCTATACTCCTCGAGAGATTGTAGATTTTATGGTAGAAGAATCACTCATAGCTCATCTAAAATCAAAAACCAATATATCCGAAGAAAAGCTACGTGCTCTTTCCTCTTACGATTTGGATGATGATGTGTCTTATCCGATTGATCAACAGGAGCGAAAACTGCTTGTTGAGGCAATTCACAATACTACAGTTCTAGATCCTGCCTGTGGTTCGGGAGCTTTCCCGATTGGCGTTCTTCAAAGACTAGTGCATATGCTCGAAGTCCTTGATCCGGAATGTTCGATTTATATAAATAAATTTCCGCCAGAAGCGAGAAGACAATTTCAAAACAAGAGTCTTGTCTACATAAGAAAACTCGCCGTAATTAGAGGATGTATTCATGGTGTGGATATTCAGCCTATTGCCATAGATATTTCTCGTTTAAGATGTTTTTTGACGCTTGTCGTTGATCAGCAAGTTGATGACGATGTACCAAATAGAGGTATTGAACCATTGCCAAACCTTGATTTCAAATTTGTTTGCGCCAACACGCTTATAAAACCGCCAGTTCACGAAGGTCCGCTATTTGGCGATGAGTTTGCAGATGCGTTGGGAGAACTTATTGACGAATATTTTGCGCCAGTTGATCAGTTACATAAATCAGAGACAGCGCGGAAATTGCAGCAGTTGATTAGCAATAAAACAAACAAAGAGCTTGAAAGTATTATTAAGTCATATAGCTATTTGAAAGACGAAAGACATAAGCAGGTCTTAGCTCAAAAAAATAAAAAGTTGGACACTGAAAGAATGCGTATAAATAATCTCTGGAGAAGTTATGAAAATATTTTCCAAAATAAGCCAGTTGGTTTTTTTGATACCAGATATTTTTTCCCTGCCGTGTTTCGTAAAGGTGGTTTTGATATTGTGATAGGTAATCCGCCGTATGTTGGGGAGAAGGGTCATAAAGAAATGTTTAGAGAAATTAAAAGTTCACAGTTTGGAAAAGAGTTTTATATTAGAAAAATGGATTTATTTTATTTTTTCTTTCACGCGGGAATTAATTT
>CAYZDR010000050.1:4658-5868 GCA_964477425.1 uncultured Candidatus Saccharibacteria bacterium | reverse complement strand
GTATTGACGGGAGACTTGGGGGCGGGGAAAACCACGTTTATTCAGGGGTTGGCAAAAGGACTTGGAGTTAAAAATAGTTTGACTAGTCCAACTTTTGTTTTGATGAAACGATACTGTGGGGATAAAAATAGATATTTAGTGCACATAGATTGTTATCGCATAGAATCATCCGTAGCGTTGAGCGATCTGGGGTTAGATGAAATTTTTGAAGACAAAAGAAATGTTGTTGTGATAGAGTGGGGAGAGAGAATAGAGGGGGCGCTTCCACATTATTACAGAAAAATTAAATTTGAGCATGAAGATAAAGATAGGCGGAGAATAGAATTATAATTTCAAAATCCAAATTAAAAATGAAAAAGGAATTAAAAATTTCAAAATTAGTAATTTTGGATAGCAACGCGATTGTTCATCGTGCTTATCATGCGTTGCCACCATTTACTTCCCCACAAGGACAGATTGTGAATGCTGTTTTTGGATTTTTTACAATGTTACTAAAAACAATTAAGGAACTAGAACCGACACATATTGTGGCAACTTTTGATTTGGGTGGAGAGACTTTTCGGCATAAGGAATTTAAAGAATATAAAGCGCAGAGAGCGGAAACTGATCAGGAATTGTATCAGCAGATTCCTATTATTCAAGATATTCTGAAAACTATGGGGATTTCTGTGCTTGCGATGAGGGGGGTTGAAGCGGATGACATTATTGGATCCATAAGTAAAAATATTCATGTCTCAAATATTATTGTAACTGGGGATCAAGACATGTTGCAATTGGTTGATGACGACACTGTTGTATATATGATGAAGCGCGGAATGTCGGATACTGTTATTTATAATCAAGAAAAAATTCAGGAAAAGTTTGGGTTTGGACCAGAAAATATAACTGATTTTAAGGGATTGAAAGGAGATCCTTCTGATAATATTCCGGGAGTTCCGGGGGTGGGAGATAAAACCGCAATGATGTTAATCCAGAATTTTGGAGACATGGAAAAAATTTATGAGGCTGTAAATTCTGTAAAATCGGATATTACAAAGTCTATACTTAGAAAACTGTTAGACAATAAAGAGCAAGCATTTTTTAGTAAGAAATTAGCGACAATTAAAACAGATATTAAGTTAGATTTTGAGTTAAAAGATTTTCAGTTTGATGTATCTGATATTGAAAAAGCAAAAGATAAATTTTTGGATTTGGGAATGAAGAGTATAGC
>CAYZDR010000050.1:0-4558 GCA_964477425.1 uncultured Candidatus Saccharibacteria bacterium | reverse complement strand
GGAAAATAGATAAAACGTGTGGAGCTGGTAAAAATGTTTCCCAGAATGACACGAATGAAAAAAAACAAAAATCACTTTTCACAGAGCAAAATGTTCAAGAACTTATTGAAAAATATTTTAAGGACGGGCTATTCTCAAAAGAGATTAGGGATTTGGAAATTTCTGTCATTCCAGTTATAGAAGAGATGGAAAAAAATGGAATTATAGTTGATGTAAAAAAACTTGAGGTGCTGTCAAAAGATGTCACTGAAAGAATTAAAGAAATAGAAAAAAAGATTCATGATTTTGCAGGGTCAGATTTTAATATTAAGTCATCTCAACAATTGTCAGAAATACTTTTTGATAAGTTAAAAATTTCAACGAAAGGTATTGGGAAAACTCCAAAAGGTATTCTCTCAACTGCTGCTCCAGAGTTGGAAAAAATTAAAGACAGGAGTCCGATTATTATTTTTATTTTGAGATATAGAGAGCTGGAAAAATTGAGGAATACATACATTGATGCTCTGCCGAAATTAGTCGGAGAAGATGAGAGAATTCATACGAAGTTTGATCAATTGGGGACAGTAACTGGGAGAATTTCTTCGGCAGAACCGAACTTGCAAAATATCCCAATTAGATCTGAGGAAGGGGAGGAGATTAGAAAAGCGTTTATTCCGGAAAATGGATTTAAGCTATTTTCATTTGATTATTCCCAAATTGATTTGCGATCCATGGCACACATTTCAGAAGACAAAACTATGGTGCAGGCATTTCAAAATGGGGAGGATATTCATACCAAAACAGCTATGGAAATCTTTAGAGTTAAAGAAAAGGATGTGGATACGAAGATGAGAAGGATGGCAAAGACAATTAATTTCGGAGTCATTTATGGGATGTCATCTTTTGGACTTTCCGCCCGTGCAGGGGTCTCAAGAACTGAAGCCAAAGATTTCATAGAAAGATATTTCAAAAGATTTTCAGGAGTTGCGAAGTATATTGAGAGATCAAAAAAAGATGCAATTGAGAAGGGATATGTTGAAACAATTTTTGGAAGAAAGAGATATGTTCAGGAATTGCAATCACGTAATTGGCAGATCAAAGCGTCGGGTGAGCGGATGGCAATCAATATGCCGATTCAAGGGACATCAGCAGATATTGTAAAAATGGCGATGCGCGATGTTTGGGAATGGTTAGAAAAAGAAAAACTAACTGGCGATATAAAAATGCTTTTACAGGTTCATGATGAATTATTATTTGAAATTAAAAAGGATGTAGATGATAAGAAAATTCAAAAAATAAAAGAAATTATGGAAGGTGTGACAAAACTGAAAGTGCCGTTGATTGTGGGAGTGAAATCGGGAGACAACTGGGGAGAGCTAATCAATCTTCAATGAACAATTATCAATGAACAATGACGGACGGCGACGTAATTGATCATTGCACATTGATAATTGTTAATTGATTATTTATGCCTGAATTACCAGAAGTACAAACTATTGTAGATGGGTTAAACCGACAGGTGGCGGGGGCTGTTATTATTGATGTTTTTTGTGATTGGAAAAAAATGATACAGGAACCGAAGACGTGGCAGAAATTTGAAAATATGATTGTAGGGAAAAAGATTTTAAAACTGGCAATTAAAATGAGAGGAAGTAGTGAGTCTGATTATAGGGATGTTGATGGTAGCGAAGGTGGCTATCAGAAAATTCATAAAGTTTATCAGAGAGAGGTTATCGTCGTGAATCTACATGTTCCATGTTTAAGTAACTTTAATTTCTAAGATCACAATTTGTGATCTTAAAGAGAGGACAGCATTCAAAATATTCGTCCTATGCATTTACAGAACTTGGGATTGCGATGCTCTCTAGTGTATTAAAAAGTGAAAAAGCTATTCAAGTTAATATTTGGATTATGCGTGCTTTCAACAAGATGAGAGAAATATTTTTAGATTATGAGGGATTGAAACAAAAAATTGTTACATTAGAAAAGAAACATAAAAAACAGGAAAATCTAAGTGGATATTTGTTTGAAGAAATTTTTAAAGATATTAGAAAGATAAATACATTCATTAACCCTCCTAATAATATTGGAAATAAAATTGGCTTTAAAGATAAAAAGAAAAGAAAAAAATGAAAAAGAAACAACGAAAAATTATTTTGGTATTATCAATAATTATTGTAACTGCTTTAATTGTTTTTGCAGGTGGATTTTGCTGGTGGAAACTGTGTCAGAATAAAAGTGTAATAGCTGGAAATAATAGTGGGGGTGAAAGGGTGAATGACGACGAGGGCGGACGGACGACGCGGGCAATTCGTGAATTGCCCCTACAGACGGACGTGCCGATATCTCCGATATCTGGGATTCGTTCGGAGAATGGGAATCGGCGGCCGTTTGCGGTGATGCTTGCGGGGGATGAAACGGTAAGGCCGTTGGCGGGGATTGGACAGGCGGATTTGGTTATTGAAATGCCGGTGATTGAAAATGGGATCAATAGAATGATGGCAGTTTATGTTTCAGAAGATCCAAAAGATATTGGAAGTGTGCGAAGTGCCAGACACGATTTTATACCATTGGCCAAAGGATTGGGAGCAATCTTTGTTCATTGGGGAGGATCTCATTTTGCATTAGATGAACTTGGTAAAAACGTCATTGAGCATATTGATGCAGTGGTAAATTTGCATAATACTTTTTATAGGAAATCAGGAATTGCGATGCCGAACAATGGATTTACAACAATGGATAGAATGATAAATACTTCTGAAAAATTAAAATATAATTTATCTGCTGAAGATGAACCTGTCTCCAACTTCGCTTCTGAAGATTGGGATCCAGAAATTGATGGGTGGGAATATTTAGGGGAAGATATAAAAATAAACTACCCCGGAAAATTTGGGGTAGAATGGAAATTTAATTCAATCAATAAATTGTATTATCGCTTTAGAGGAGGAACTGCTGAGATAGATAAAAATACTGGCAAGCAAGTTACAGCGACAGCAGTCGCTGTCATAGAAGCAGACTCAAGACAGTTAGAAGGACAGTATAATGATGTTGATATTGAAGGATCTGGTGACCTGACAATTTATCAACAAGGATATGTTCTAGTGGGCAAGTGGGAAAAAGATAAAAATGATCAGAGTTCTCCGATGATGTTTTTAGATTCTAATCTGGATGAGATTCAGTTGTTGGCTGGACAACGATGGTGGGAGATAATCAATTAACAATTTTCAATTATCAATGATCAATGATCAATGACAACGGGACGACGTCGGGAACTATATAAAGATAATCCTAAATTTAACATCAACAGTACTTCCTATGCTCGCCTAGCCCTAAAAGAGGCTAGGCTAGTGACGAACCCCAATGAATGGGGCTGACGAAAACCAAAAATAATATTCAATAAAAAATACCTATTTAAATAGGTATTTTTTATTGAATCAAGTTCTGCAAAAATTTATTTCTGGAGTTTGTTGATTGACTTTGCCAGTTGGGATTTTTTTCGGGAGGCTGTATTTTTTGGAATGATATTTCTCTTTGCTGCTTTATCAATTTTTTTCATTGCTGTTTTTAACATTTCTTGAGCTTTTTCTTTGTTCTTTTCATCAACAAATTTAACAGTTTCTTTAACTGCTTTCTTGTATAAATTTTTAGCTCTAGTGTTTATGACATTCTTCTTCTTGCTTTGTCGTAGAGCTTTTATCGCTGATGTAGTATTAGGCATACGTATTTAATTTAATGTATTAAGCTGTAAATAGAATGATAACATAGGTTGACGTAAAATGCAACTGGGGACGAAGAATTAGGAATTAAGAATAGAGAATTAAGGGACGACGGTTTTGTGCGTATTCTTAATTCTTAATACTCTATTCTTGATTCTTTTTAGCTATGTCTGATAATTGCAAAGTATCCTCTATCCTAAAATCCCCAATTCTCGTTCGTACCAATTCCTCCACATATCCACCACAACCCAACTCCTGTCCAATATCATAAGCGAGCGAGCGGATGTAGGTTCCACTGGAGCAGATGATGCGTGTATCCAATATCGGATAGGTGTAAGATAATATCTCTATGGAGCGGATTTCTATGGTTCTTGATCCTCTATTAATCTCAATTCCTTTTCGTGCAAGTTCATACAATTTTTTACCTCTAACCTTAATTGCAGAGAACATTGGGGGAACTTGTTGAATAGTGCCAATGAATTTTTTAACTGTACCCTCAACCTCAGCTTGGGTGGGGATGATAACATTCTCTGTAACCTTTATACTACCTGTTTTATCGTATGTATCCGATACGGCTCCGAGCTTAATTTTTGCGATATACTCTTTTTCTTGGTGCATAATCTCATCTGATTTCTTAGTATCTTTTTCTGTGAGAATTATAAGCACTCCTTCGGCAAAAGGATCAAGAGTTCCTGCATGTCCAACCTTCTTGATATTCAAAATTTTCCTGACACGGCTAACAATGTCATGAGAAGTTGGACCTACCGGTTTGTGAATATTTAAAATCATGGTAATATAATAAAGTAAAAAGTTTAAAGTTACAAGTTTAAAGTTTAAAGAAAAGATTTTAAGAACAAAGATTA
>CAYZDR010000049.1:160-6183 GCA_964477425.1 uncultured Candidatus Saccharibacteria bacterium | reverse complement strand
TGGTGCAGGAGCGGGTGGTGCAGGAGCGGGTGGTGCAGGAGCGGGTGGTGCAGGAGCGGGTGGTGCAGATGTCGTAGCTGGAGGTTTTGATTCAGGTTTTGGTTCAGATTTTGGCTCAGGAGTGGGAACTGGTGGATCTAGAACTAGTTCAGGATTAATCTCAACGACCACAACTTCAGGTTCTGGTTCAATAACATCATCTATTGCCTCAATTTCGACAACGACGATAACCTCATCATCTGTTGCCTCTACTCCATCTTCAAACTTTTTTAATTCTTCTTCAGTAGTAGTAGTAGTAGTAGTAGTAGTAGTAGTAGTATCCGTTGCCTCAACTTCGACAACATCTGGCGTAGAATCTCCCTCTTTCCTGATAGGAATAAACTCATCGGATGTAACATCAACATCCGAAGATCCCAAAACTTCCTCTATAATTTCTTGGACGACAGCATCATTAGACGCATCGTCGCCCTCTCCACTTGTCCTACAACCTAAACAGGTCATCAGACTTACATAGAAAAAAACAACTAATAAAATAATAAAGATCTTCTTTCTAGACATCACATAATCTCCTCACCTCATCCGCCATGGACGGGCAGTTTTCCTTAACTCCATTTTGAAGTTAAGACGTCACGGTCTTTTACAACCACGACAATTGTTTTGCGCCTTAAATTAGGCATTCTTTAATCAGAAAAACAAAAAAGAAACTACTAGAGCAGTCTCTCTTATTTAATTGTAAAGGTACATTCCTCTACAACCGTTTCTATATTTATTAATTTTTTATTTCTATCTTCAGTATACAGCAATTTTCAGTTTTGTCAAGCGATGACATATTAACATCTGAACATACAAACATTTTAACATCCCGACGGTGGCCTTCGTAAGTTTAGATGTTTATATGTTAAAATGTTTGTATGTCATTTAAAAAGGCCCGATCTGCATTAAAGCAAATCGGACCCTTTGTCTTGTCACCTCAGAATTCTCAATCCCAAGGAACTAATTTATCGCCATCTTCCGGGAAAACCGCCCCGTAAGAGTGAGCGCCTTCCCACTCCTGATAAAACATAGATTCTTGAAAATCACTATGCCATGCATAATAAAATTCTTCTCCACTTTGACATCCCCAGTTAAATCTCTGTTTGCCAGAATTAATCGCAATTGGATTTTCCGTTTGAACCCACCCAACAAAAGTTACAGAGTCAACAAGTGGAATTGTCAATTTCCAGTTATTGAACATCCCTTTCAAAAACATCTCATCAGACCATTGGTCTTCTGGTAAATCAGATTTTAGAAAATACAAAATCCATTTTCCATCCACATATTGAAACATGCAATGTCTATTAGGTTCAGGATCTCCCCAAACATTGTTGTCGTAATATTGCAATCCAGTGATTGGGTCGATAATAGGAGAATTGGAATCTACACATTCTGGGCAAGAAGGACACGATGAGCAATCTTTGCATTCTTCACACTTAAAATCTTGCCCTTCACAACAACATGTTGTTGTTCCCGGACATGGTTTTCGGATCACCCAAAGAGCAGGATCTCCTTCAATACAAGGGATCCCTTCTTTCCTTAATTTGTCCAACTCCATTCGGACTTTTTCCCCCGATGGGTTTTCCCAAAAGAGATTAAACCCCTTTCCAAAATCTTCGGGAGAAAGAAGAATTGTAACAAACCCCTCTTCATCAGGATATTGAGGATCTTTATCTAAACCATCGAAATGGATTGGAAAACTCATTAATGGATCATGAAATGAAGACACATTAATTTTAACCCTACCAAAAGGCAAGGCTATTTCCAATTTGATCGGCACAGGAGCAACGTATTCTCCCGGTTCCAAAAATTCATAAGAGGCTTGGAAAAACCTTACTTCCCATACATCAAAATACGAATTATATCCAGGTTCATCCTCGGGGATATTCATCGGTCCATTTCCGTTTTCATCAACAAACTTCAGTTGCCGACAACCTGCTAACCACACTAGTGTTTTCAGCCAAATCTCATCATCTTCCTCTACCTCTGTTAGTAAAATACTACCAGAAGTAAAGTTCCCCTTTAAATAAAATCGGGTAGAGTCAGACTCCGAAAACGCAGATTTCTTAATGGCAATCTCAAATTGATTGCCTCCACGTTCTGTAATCTTAACCGTATGTGGATATTCTGGAGAAGTTTTACTCCCACACCCCAAAACTCCAAAAACAAAAACCAACAAAAAAATAACTGCAAAAAACCTTACATAATATTGTCTCATAATAATCCTCCCTTGGTTCGCCATAGTCATCCGTAAGATGACGACGGCGACCTTTTGTTGAGACGTTTTTCAAAAAACTTCCATGAATATAAACATTCCGTTGATGAAAGAAAATTCCTCCATCATTAAATCATTCTAATCTATTAAAACAATCTAATGATAAAATAATTTATTTATCCTAAACCTCACCCCCCGCCCCTACTCCTAGACAGGAGAGGGGAGCTATCCCTTGAATACTTATCCTAACTTTGCAGAATAGCTTCCCTCTTCCTGAATAGGAGAGGGATTGAGGGAGAGGTCGTGTCGTCGTATTCGTGATTCGTGAGCATCCGTTCTACATTCGTGTTGATTCGTTCTATACTTCTTATACTTATTCTTACTAACAAAATCTTCAAAACCATAGAGAACAGCGATCAAAAGTCCTTCTCGTCCATCTAGAAATCCAAACTGCGCGCAGTACATGTAAAGAAATCTCCACAATGGCGAAAATGGAATAAAAAACCAAACATCTTTAACAACCGCTTTGAACGCTAAATAATTTGTAAAAAATTCTTTCCAATCAACTTTAATCCCACGACTTGCAATTTTAGTCATATAACGTACTTGATAAGTACTGTAACGATTTATCTTTTCCAGTATTTGTTCCAAATTTCTATCACTCTCATGGATAATATCGTTCTTTAATTTTCGCATTTCATGTTTTGGTAAAAGAATATGCGCGTGAACGTTTCTGTCTTCATAACAACATGTTTTTTTAAACAATCTGACATTATACAGAGGATATCTTCCACCAAATCTCAACCACTTGCCAAGAAAATAATGGCGTCGTGCTATCTCAAATCCTGAAACTTTTTTCAGTAAACTTTGTTTGTTTAGAATGCTTTTTATCTCACTTCGTAGTTTAGGAGTAAGACGTTCGTCTGAATCAATTAGAAGAACCCAATTATTTTCAGCTTGTGGAATTGCCCAATTTTTTTGAGATGCAGAATAACCATATTTTCTCTGAATAATTTTTATCTTATTATTCGTTGTTTGTTTACATGTTTGCATGTTAAAATGTTTACATGTATTAAGGGTTTTGTCTGTACTAAAAGAATCCACAATTAAAATCTCATCAGCAATATCTTTGACGCTTAAAAGACATTCTTTAATAATGTCCTCACAGTTATATGTTGGAATTAAAACGGTTAATTTCTCTCTCATATAATTCTTCTAACTTCTTATTTTGCTTAATAACGTTATATTTATCACTAGCTATTTTCTTACCATTTGCGCCAAACTTCTTGCAAAGCTCCGAATCTTTCGCCAATCTTATCATCGCTTCAGCTAATTTTTCTGAATCTCTTTCTGGAACTAAAATCCCACTAACGTTATTTTGAACAATTTCTGGAATTCCCGCATGATTAGTTGAGATGATAGGTAACTGGCATGAGCATGCTTCCATTATCGCTGTAGGAATACCTTCTTGATCTCCATTTCTACTTACTAAACTCGGCTGAACATATATATTGTGCGACATGAGAGTTTGCACTACCTCTTGATTTGACAATTTATCAATAAACTTTACTATAGCAGAAATTCCAAATTTGTCAATAGCTCCGACTAATTTATTTTTTAATGGTCCCTGACCAATAATTGTCAATTCCGCATTTATTCCACTATCCAAAACTTTCTTAAAAGCCTTTATTAAATAAATCTGCCCCTTCTTCTCAACCATCCTCCCCAAACTAATAAATTTCACAGTCTTGTCAGCTTTGTTTTTCGATACAGATTTTTCGTCATACTCCGTCGTACATTGATCATTGTTCATTGATAATTGATCATTGATTTTAACGCCCCAAGGAATTATATTAATCTTATTCTCGCTACATCCCAAATCTACTAAATATTTCTTCATATGCTCTGACGGGACAACGACAGCGTCTGCGCACTTAAATACTTTTCTTAATAATATTTTTCCTATTCCAAAAAACATTTTAGGAAATTTGTAAGCGTCATAACCATAGAAGGAAACAACCATTGGAATTTTCGCAAGTTTTTTCAATTTCATAAAATACCATGCATCTGTTCCAAAATGAACATGTAGCAACTGTGCCCCTATCTCACGAATAACGTTACTGAAGTAGTCCCCTTCTCTTTTAGACATTTTTTTGAAAAGATGTAACAAACTATTATTGCAAAAAGAAAAAATCTTTAAATCATTATTTTTATTTATCTGACTTGGACAGAAATGTGCATTTTTATGTGCATTTTCTAATTCACACGTTAAAACAATCGGTTTAACACTCTCCGATTCAAAAATCTGATTCTCTATAAAAACTTCCGAAACAGGAAGAAATCTTGTTCTACAATGGGCTATTGTCATATTGCCTCCATTCGTATCGCAATCACCATTAATGTCCAGAAGTACATCGCCACAACGGGTACAAACAAAAAATTGTTTGTTAGATTTTGCAAAAAGAATCCGATAGAACTTGCTATAATTCCAGTAATTATAATCTTTGAATCATAATCATTTACATTGTGAAATATGGTCCAAAAACTTTTAACAATTTCCCAAATAATCCAAAAAATTGCGACGACACCGAATATCCCCAGTGTGGCCCATGTCCATAAAAAGAAATTGTGAGGAGTAATATTCTCTATTTCAAAAGCAAAAACATTATAGTCAATCATGTTTCCAGAAAGTTCTTCTAAATATTTACCCGGACCAACTCCCCACACAGGATGATCTTTAGCTACTAAAATAGCCGATTCCCAAATTGCTACCCTATTTGTTGAATCAACCAAAAATCTTTCTTTGAGACCTGGCGTAAAAATACTAAACAGGATTGCCCCCAAAACGACAGTTAAAAAAAGTCTTTTTTTGCCTATCATCCATGCGAAAATAAGTAAAATTATGACGGCGTATACAATGCTAGTTCTGGTATATGTCAGTGACAGACAAATCAACTGCAAAAATAAAATTGAAGAGAAAATAGCTTTTTGCCAAAATTTCTTTGATATGATGATAAAAACTACAGCGATTGGGATCAACATCACAAGATATGCTCCCAGCAAATTGCTTCCGATAAAATTTTCAATGACAGATCCAAATGTCCCATTAATTCTTCCGTTGACATTCGTTAATATACTTAAAACTGAGTAGTCTCTTTGTGTTGCAATTCCGATATTAAAAGGTCCTTGCCAAGAAAAAATATAGGAGAAAATTCCAAAAATACTTTCTATAGCACTAAAACTTATTAGTGTAATGAGTAGTTTTTTTATTCCTTGCCTTGCCGTAGCTTTTTCGCAAAAGAGCGTAGGCTGGTTATCTCTTGAATCTAACAAGTTATAAATTATAATTATAAAAAGTAATATCAGCAAAAACCTGACAGAACCTTTACTGATCATTGTTAAAAAGTCTCTGATATTTTCTGAATTGTAAAGAGCAGAAAAGAATCCGACGACAGATAAAAATATGAATGGCCAAATAAATTTTTCAATACTCTCGGACAATACTTTTTCCTTAGGATTATTTTTCCAATTAAAAAACAGGAAAAAACTTCCTATTAGTAAAACGGTCAAAAATAAAATATCATCCGCACTAAAACCTAGCCCACCAATTGGAATATATGGGACAAAAGCAATCGCCGAAATTAGCACAGTCACAGTCCAGAAAATTATCTCTTTAGTTGTTGGTTTCGTGTAACACATAACACATAACATTTTAACATTTTAACATTTTAACATTTTAACACCGACGTCGGCGTATGTTTACATGTTAAGCTGT
>CAYZDR010000048.1:0-6311 GCA_964477425.1 uncultured Candidatus Saccharibacteria bacterium | reverse complement strand
GAGAAAAGTTCGGAGAAAAGTTCGGAGAAAAGTTCGGAGAAAAGTTCGGAGAAAAGTTCGGAGAAAATTTTAGATTTAATAAGGGGTAATTCTGAGATTAGTGCTGAAGATATTGCGGATGTTATTGGTATTTCATCAAGGGCGGTGGAAAAGAATATTGCTAAGTTAAAGCAAAAAGGTATTTTAGAAAGAATTGGACCGGATAAGGGAGGGTATTGGAAGATTAAGCAGTAAAGGTAGAAAGTTATCCACAGATGATTTCCTGAAGTTAGGAAATCATAAAAGTGCCTTAAAATAGGGAGAATAAGAAATTATTGAAATTTGTAAAGATAAATAAATATCATCTACAGAGTTAACTCTGTAGATGTAAAAAAGTCTTCTATACCGAAAAGTTGCTGATAAACAAATTTGATTATTCTATCTATTCGGAGTATACTATGAATAGATAGTGCTTTATTCGGAGTATACTACGAATAAGTTTATAATTAGAATTACAATATGATAAACGATAAAAAAGTTCAAAAATTCAATTATATCTTAACTGTCTTTATATGTATAATGCTTGTTTGGGTTGTTTTAGCGATTATTAAAGTAAAAGATGTAAATAATCTTAGAAAATTAGCTAAAGAACAAACGCAAGGAGAGGAAACTCTTAATAGAATTGATAAATTTGAAGATCAATTAAAAGATGGAGACAGGCAAAATGACTTTGAAGCGCTATTCCAAATTGCTTTTGATAGAGAATCTTTAGGAGATCATGATGGAGCGATTAAATATTACAAAGAGGCACTGAGAATCAATCAAAACAGTACTTTAGCAGAATGGAATTTGGCGAATATCTATAAAGAAATAGAAGATAAAGAAAAAGCTGAAAAAGAATACAAAAAAGCTATTGAATTAGATCCATCAAATGCAATGTATTACAATGGTTTAGGTGAATTGTATAGATCTTGGGAAGGGAATGAACTTGAAGAACCTGCGTTGTATTTGAAAGCACTTGAATCGCAAAAAGATAACGTGAGTATAATGAGGGAGTTAACAAGTTATTTTAGATATACAAACGATACAGATAATCTACGCCACTGGCTGTATGAGGTTATCCGTGTTGATGAAAATGCAAATTGGGCTAAAAACGAAGTATTAAGTATTGAGAATTAGGAATTAAGGGACGACCCGTCTCGTAGTTTGTGAGTATTTCACCCCGCAGGGTGATCAGCCCGCGGGCTGACTTAATTCTCGTATTGTGGATAAACGGTATAGCGATAAAAAAATAAAAATGATATAATAAAAACATGTTAGACAAAAATGACATAAAATTAATTGGTGATATGATGGACAAAAGAATGGATGCTAAATTCAGTGATTTTGCTATTGTGATCAACAAATCATTTCAGGGGCAGAAAGACTACATGGATGAAAGATTTGATTTGATAAATAAAAGGTTGGATAAGATGGATGCGAGGATTAATAAGATGGAAGAAAGGTTTGATAAGAAATTTTGTGAGATGGAAGAAAGGTTTGATAAGAAATTTGATAACTTTGCCATTATTGTTAATAAAGCGTTTCAGGGACAACGGGATTATATGAATGCAAAATTTGATTTGATGGATAAAAGATTTGACAAAATGGACTTGAGATTTGATAAAATAGATGCAAAATTTGAAGGGTTAGAAAAACGAGTCAAGGCGATAGAAATAAAAATTGAGCTTATCAATAAGGACATAAGAGAAATACAAAAAGATATTGTTTTGATAAAGGCGGATATAGAAAATTTGGAATCAACAGAAAAAGACGTGCAAGATTTGCAAAAAAGAGTTATAATAGTAGAGAAGCAATTAACACATAACACATAACACATAACACATAACACATAACACATAACACATAACATACGATATATGGAAAATTTTAATCAACAAGGACAAACTATGAAAGATCAACATAGGGGGCTAATAGGACGATTTTTTAAATTCATTTCTGCTAATTGGGTAGTAATACTCATATTAGCAGTTTTTATTTCTCAGATATATGTCATGCGTGAAGTATCTAAAATAAATAAATCTGTTCCAGATGATGGGCAAGCGATGTCAGATCAATCTGTTGAATCTAATATAAATCAAATTAAATCTATGATGAGTTCTATGTATAGTAGGGTGAATACTATACAGGGGGATGTGACATACTTGAAGAGTAGACGGTAGAAAATTTCAAATTTCAAATTCACAAATTTCAAAATACGTAAATAAATTTTGTTAATTTAAATATAAAAATAAATAAGTCCGCTTTCTCCGTCTTGGGTGGATACGGCGAGACGAAGAAGGGAAAAAAGATGTTAAATAAATCATCTAAGAAACTCAGAAAATGTTCTGCGGTTTTCTTGTCGTTGACTACATTGATGTGGTCTATGGGTGTCGCTTTAAGTGCACTTGTTTTATTGGTTTCAGCGAAACCAGTGTTGGCTGCTGCGCCGACGGTTATGTTTGTTGAAATTGAGCCAGGTACAGGAAGCCAAAGTGTGCGTATAGGATTTTCTGTGGAAGTTGATGAGACAACAGCTGAGACAACAACAAACTATGTTCTGTATCTCGGAGAAACTCCATATGCTGCGAACTTAGCGACCAAAAGTACTGCTAATGTTGTAGTGGATTTTTCTACGGCGCTTGATTCAGCTGTCATAACTCCAGGAACTGATGGGAGCACGATCAATATCAGTGGGGTAAAGGTGGGAGAGGATACTATGACAGCAGTTACTGGTCATGGAATTTTTGCGGAAATGGATACAGATGGAGGTTTCTATGGTCCGGATGTTGTGATCAATGAAGTTGTAGTTACTCCAAAAAGCGACTGGAATGATACTACAGAAGGAGGAGATACTAAGTTTGATATAACACATGGGACTGCAACTCCTGATGAAGCTGATGAATATATAGAATTGAGAATAAATACAGCAGGACTAGACTTATCTAAAGATGGAGGTTATTATCTTGAAATTTATGATACTAGTTATGCTACGGGGTTGATTGATGGTGGGGGCAGTGGTAGTGGTTCTAATTTAGGAGAATGGCATACTAGTGAGAATACGACTGGAATTTTTGATACCGTAAGATATGTTGGGTCAGGAAGTGTCAGTTCAACGGTTGCAGGAAGTTTTCTTGTTCTAGGCGGTCTCAAAGGAGCTAATCTCGGAGAAAATACACATATTGCTTTGTATAGGGGAAGCAGTGAATTTGTGAATATGGTGTCACTTGGAACTTTTGATGATGGTTATGCTAGTGACAATGCGACTACTGTGACATCTGCAGATGCTGCACATGAATCAAATGGACGCGATAATTATGGGACAGACATGGGTTGGAACATGGGAGACTTTAACTTTCAGGCTGGATCTCCTGGGACAGAAAATACTTATGATCCTCCACTTCAACTTTTTGGAGCATTTCCTTTTGATGCAACTCATGTTGGTTTAGATTTTAATGAACCTCCAAAATCATCAACAATTATTCCCGCTAATTTTACAATTACAAAAACATCGGATTCTTCTACTATTGCGGTCTCATCTGCTTTTGTTGAGGCGATGGGAGGTGGACGTTTCGTGAAATTAACTTTAGCAAGTGCGTTAGCCGGTAGTTCTGAATATTCAGTAGCAGTTGGTGCTGGAGTTACCGATTCAAACGATGGTGCAATTCTTGCGGCAGATAGGACTCGTTATTTTACTGGGTTTAGTGTAGATACTACTCCACCTGAAATTACTGGAATAAATCAACCAGAAGCAACTCGTATTGAAACATATTTTTCTGATGAAAACGGAGTTGATATTAGCGGAGCAATTATTACAGTTACTCCAACAATTAATGTTTTCAGTAGTTGGAGTAGTTGGGATATGGTAAGTTTAGATCTCGCTTCTCAGCCAGTAGCAGGGACAACTTATACAGTAACATTTACAGGAGTGAAAGATTGGCCACCTCCAGGAGGTGGGACAAACACTCTTGTGACGAATAATACCATTACATTTACGGGTAGAGATTTTGCAACCATGGATGACGGACAGCCGCCGTATGTTATGGGAACAATGCCGATGGACTGGTCATCAGAAGTAGCAAGAAATATAGAGAAGATACAGGTTGGATTTTCAGAAAATATGGACGCGTCTACAATTATCGCGACAAATGCAATTGAACTTTATGAATATACAATGTCATCGGGGGCTCGCGGTTCGGAGGTAACTGATGCAACAGTAGCATATGACGCGGATTTAAATGCAGCGATTATGACGCTTACAGGAAGTGATCTTGCTGCTAACGCGACTTATGAAATTGTCGTAGATTCTTTGGTAGCAGATCAAGCAGGATCAACTATAGGATATGATTTCTCCTCTTTCTTTATAACAGCTGGTTCAACCGATACTACTCCTCCTTATATATTCGGGACAAGTGTAGATGGTTATTGGGATGACGCAAAATACAATGATGTTCCAGTTGGTGAGGGAATAATAAGTGTTTTCTTTGATAGCCCTCTTGATCCAGCGACTGTGATTGATTCAAATGCTTCTGATAACGGTAGCCATATTATGCTTTCAACAACAAGCGCTGGAGAAACGACTTATACTTATGGAGAAATAGAATATGATAATTATGGATGGATAGCAGATTTCAAGATTAGCAGTGTTTTAAGCGCAAATACAGACTATACTCTTACGGTTACGACAGATATAACAGACTCGGCAGGAAATGAGCTTCCAACAGAATTTATAAGAAGATTTACAACTGCTGGGACAGATTCAGTCGCGCCGACAATCCAGTTTGCGGATTCAGATGGAACATTTGTGTTTATTAAATTTTCAGAACCATTGCAGCAAGCGCAGGCGACCAACTTAACAAATTATACGCTGTACAGTGATGCAGCTGATGATCCGATAACGGAGATTACTGATATGAGTAGTACGGCAGTGGCGGAATATTTCGCTTTTGATGATGCGGTGGAAATTAGAGGTCTAAGTTTGACTCCGGGTAATAATTTTAAGATAGTAGTATCTGGAACAATTCAAGATCAATCTGGGAATGCGATAATTGCTAATAGTTCTTCAACTGGCGAGATATTTACAATGGGACAGTGGCAGGAAGAATTGTATATTTGGGATCATTATCCTTACTGGGGACAAAATGATGTGCCAACGAACGTCGCGGCGCTAACTGCGAAATTTTCTGATCCGTTAAACAGCGTATCCGTTTCAGATAGCACCGTAAGACTTTATGATTCTTCAGATGAGTTAGTTACAGGAACAGTTAGTTATAAATCGGATACTAATACAGTTAAATTTGCTCCGACAAGCGCTTTATCTGCTACCTCTCAATATCGCTGGAAACTTGGAACGGATATTCCTGCTAATTCAATTAGCGATATTAATGGCAACCTTCTTTCATTCCCATTTATGGTAGAATTCTTTACTGCAGCTGGAATAGATGAGGATGCTCCGGAGATTTCTAGTATTACTCCGGCGCAGGGAACGTCAAGTATAGCTACGGGGCTTCAAATGGTTGAAATATTCTTTGATGAAGCAATGGATCCGTCAACTATAAACAGCGGAACGATTATTTTAGCTACGGATGCGGATACTGCCGCTACACATATATTAGGAACTATTGATTACGATCCTTATGGTTGGAGAGCTGAATTTAGACCATCCACAGTACTTACCGCAAGTACAGTGCATACAGTAAGAGTTACTACTGGAGTTAAAGATGCTGCGGGAGTTGCTTTTGCGTCAGCTGTAAATACAACATTTACAACCGCTGCCGCTGACACAGTTAGTCCTGAGGTTTCTTGGGCAGATGCGGATCCGTGGGGACTGTTTGTGAGATTTAACGAGCCAGTCAAGGAAGATTTGGCTACGGCGACTAGAAATTATACCTTAATCACTTGTGCTTCGGGAAGTGATTTAGACGAAGTTGGAATCGTAAAGAGTCTAACCGATAAGAATATCAATTATAATTTCTGGGACAACGGTATATTTATTGAAAATCTTAATTTGACTGCTGGAACAAAGTTCAGGGTTACTGTTGCTAATGTAAAAGACTTGTCGGGTAATTCAATTAACATAACACCGGATACCGATTCTGCTACTGTTTTTAGGAGAATTGAAGGAGTGGATTTAACTCATAATCAATGGGAAGGAACGGTCTTTGATCCGACTTTCCAAGACAGCTCTCCATGGACAACATACAATTATCCAATGATGGGAGATAGAAATGCTCCATTGAATTTACAGAGAGTTGAGGTAGGATTTTCAGAGGCGATTGCGATTTCTACTTTAA
>CAYZDR010000047.1:0-6352 GCA_964477425.1 uncultured Candidatus Saccharibacteria bacterium | reverse complement strand
CAATTAAACAAAAAGCTACGGAGTATTATACAGAATAAGAATTTATTTAGCGAAGGAGTATAACGATGTGGCATAACTTACTCAGAAAGCTTAAAAAATTTGATTGGGTTTTTATTGGAGCCATGCTACTACTTTTGGGGCTTGGTCTGTTGGCAGTTTTTAGTGCTACATCAGATGTCTCATTGACTTTGTTCCATAAGCAAAGTTTTGCAGTATTCTTGGGGCTCGTCCTATTTATTTTTTTCTCGTCTATTGATTACAGATTATTTAAGAAGATGTCTCCTGCTATTTTTGTTTTTCTACTAGCCATTTTGATCAGTGTCCTAATTTTTGGAAATAGGATAAAAGGAGCCTTAAGTTGGTTCCGTTTTGGTTCTTTTGGGTTTCAGCCAGTAGAGTTTGTTAAGATTGCTATGATTATTGTTCTGGCAAAGTTTTTTACAAAAAATTTCAGGAGGTTGAAAAATTTTAGATTTATTTTGGTCTCACTTGTGATTGTCGCCATCCCAGCATTTTTAGTTATCATCCAGCCTGATATTGGATCTGCATTCGTTATCGTTTGCATTTGGATTGGGATGATATTAGTTGCAGGCATTAGAAAAAGGCATGTAGCAATTTTGTTGATTGTGGCGATATCCGTTGGTTTATGTGGGTGGAAATTTGGTTTGAAAGATTATCAGAGATCAAGAATAACTTCTTTTGTAAATCCATATGAGGATCCTCAAGGTGAGGGGTATAATGCAATTCAATCTGTTATTGCTGTTGGGTCTGGAGGACTTTGGGGGAAGGGAATTGGGAATGGTTCTCAGGGTCAATTGAATTTTTTGCCAGAGAGGCATACAGATTTTATTTTTGCAAATATTGCAGAGGAGATGGGCTTGGTGGGAGTGGCATTTCTTGTAGCGTTGTATACAATTCTTTTGTTGAGAATTATTAAAGTCGCTTTTGAGGCTAATGATAATTTTGCAAAGTTTTTAGTTATCGGTGTTGCTTTAATGATCTTTGTTCATGTTCTAGAAAATGTTGGGATGAATATTGGAATCATGCCAATTACAGGTATTCCTCTTCCACTGATTAGTTTTGGGGGGAGTAGCATGATAGTAACTCTGAGTTCATTGGGAATAGTGCAGAGTGTCCTAACTCATAAGTCAATTGTCCTAAAAAAAGATGATCAAGTTGATTTTTTGTAGGTTGGTATAATTCTGATTTTTTGTTGTTAGATTATCACATGGTCAAAATTGGTTAAAAATGATATAATGTTCAAATGGATAAACGAATGATACATATTTATCAAGAAACGTCAGATCTAGCTTTTAAGGCAATTAAAGAAAATTTCCCTTTTTTATCAGAGGAAAATTTTTTGGATTTCAAAGAAAAATATAGTAAATATCATGATAATTTGCCTTGTATAATCAGTGATCATGATTTTTTTGTACATCTTAGGAAATTTATCGTTTCTTTTCACAATAGTCATACTAGATTAGGCAGTATTACTAATCAGAAATTTCTTAAGCCAAAAGGATACGATGTTATAACCATTGATGATAAATTTTATTTGAGAGAAAAAGATGACATTATTGGAGAAATTATTTCAATAGATGATAAAGATATTCAAGATGCTGTACATAAAAAAATGGACATGATAACAGGTTCTACAAAACAGTTCATTATTTCCCAAGCACTTAAAAAGATTTTTGTTAGAAAAGAAGGGACGGATATAAAACTGAAATTGAAAAACGATGATCAGATAATTGAAAAAATATTATCATGTCAGCCATATGTTTTTACAAAAATAAAACAGTCTGTGGAAATAGAAAATCTTGAAAATGATTTAGGATACATTAAAATCTCAACATGGGAAAATGGGAATATTACTAAAAAAGATTTGGAAAGTAAATTAAATGAATTGATTAATAAAAAGATTAAGTCTTTAATTATTGATGTTAGAGGAAATGGTGGAGGAAATTCTGGTTTTGCAAAAAGTTTTGCTTCACATTTTTTCAATAAAAAAGTTCTATTTAATACAAAAGAAACAAGAATATCAAAAGACAATTTTGATTTAGAAAAAACAGAATCCTATGTAGAGCCTACAAAACCATTCTTAGATATTCCGGTAATTTTATTAGTTGATGCACTGTGCCTTAGTTCTAATGAATATTTTATTGCAGGGATGAAAGATAATAATAGAGCAATATTGATTGGAGAAACGACTGGTGGTGGGAGTGGCAATCCAAAGAAGTGTGACATTCTTTTCAAGTATTCTAATTTCCCATTATTTGTTTCTACGTGGAATTATTATCGTCCAAATGGAGAATTGCTTGAAGGAAATGGGATTAAACCTGATATTATTGTGAAGCCTACATTAGAGGGGTTGAGAAATAATAAAGATGAAGTTTTGGAAAAGGCGATTGAAGTAATGCAATCGGGTGTAAAGTGATATATAAATTATAAAATGCAGTTCCCTTGTCTTCACTATATAATAGAAACATGGATAAAAAAGAATTTAAAAAATCACAAATTATTATTTACAAGACAGAGGATGGGCGGACTAAAATTGATGTTCGTTTTGATAATGAAACTGTTTGGCTTACGCAAAACGCATTAGCTGAACTTTTTCAGACTACTAAACAAAATGTAGGGCAACACATAAAAAATATTATAGAAGAAGGAGAATTGATAGAAAGTTCAACTGTAAAGAAATTCTTTACAGTTCAAAAAGAGGGTAATAGAGATGTTTCTAGGGAAATTGAATATTACAATTTAGATCTTATTATCTCCGTCGGTTATCGTGTTAAAAGTAGTATTGCCACAGTATTTCGCCAGTGGGCAACAGCACATCTGAAGGAGTATATTATTAAAGGGTTTGTTTTAGACGACGAACGACTTAAAAATCCTGATCTTCCTTTTGACTATTTTGAAGAACTTGCTAAAAGAATTCAGGATATTAGAACTTCAGAAAAAAGATTTTATCGTAAAATTACAGATATCTATGCATTAAGTGTTGACTATGATCCAACGGATGAAGTAAGTATTATGTTTTTTAAAACAGTACAGAATAAAATGCACTGGGCGATTACAGGAAAAACTGCAGCTGAACTAATAGCTGAAAGAGCTGATAGTAAAAAGTTAAATATGGGATTAACAAATTGGCGTGGGAGCAGACCAAGGAAAGAAGATGTAATAATTGCTAAAAATTATTTAGATGAGCAAGAACTATTGACTCTTAATAATTTAGTAGAACAATATCTAATTTTTGCAGAAGGTCAGGCAATGCAAAGAATTTCAATGAAAATGAAAGATTGGATAGATAAGTTACATGGATTTTTACAATTGAATGATAGAAATATTTTGAAAGATGCTGGTAAAATTTCACATGAGTTGGCAAAAGAATTGGCAGAGAAGGAATACTATAAGTTTCATATAAAGAGCATCAAAAAAGAATCAGCTCTTGATAGTGATTTTGAAAAGGTAATTAAGTTGATTGAAGAGAAAAAATAGTTTTTTATAATATCTCGGAGATTATAAAATATGCGTTTTAATATGCACTTTTTAGAAGCCGGTTCTCAAACGAGACCGGCTTTTGATTTTATGCAGTAATGATGGTATAATAGCACCATGATAACTTTCAAATACACCAAATTATCAAACCAGTTTTTCTTTATTTCCAATTTAGCAGAGTGGCATTTTAGTTGCAAAAAACACTATAACGATATTTGGTTAGAAAACAATCCATTGAGTAAAGAAGAAAAAGAGGCAATAGTTAAAATCAAACCGATCTTACAAAAATACGGAGTGCATAGAAAACTTGAAAATAAATATGTAGGTGTAGTTTTCTTTTTGGATGATACGCAGTGGGAACATTTATCTGAAATGGTTACGGAAAAAGATTATAAGATTTTTCAGGATGTTTTCAATATTTTTCAGAAAAGATTTGATCAGATCTGGAAGACAGAAGAAAAGAAGATTAAAAAATGGAAAGAAATTTTAGAAAATTCCGAAGCGATAAAATCAAAAGAGATAATTAAAGATATAAAAAGTTTTTTGAATTCAAAAGCTGATCCAGATATTGAAACATATTTGTTAATAACACCCTGTCCAGACAGGGAAATCTATGGAGGAGCAAATGAGGGAGAGAATAAGATTAGCACACAAGTCTCTAATAAATCAGAAAAATATTTATCAAGGATATTAGCGGTTTTATTTCACGAAGTGGCACATGTTTATCAGAGAGATTATGCCAATGACTTAACACGGAAGTATATAGAAAAAAATAATTTAATAGAAAAATATAAAAAAATTAGACCAGATTTATCGAAACAAGGATTTGGCGCTCGTTCATTATTCTCAGAAACAATTGTTGGCTTTTTGTTCAATGGTTATTGGGAAGGAACGTTAACTACCAAACATTTACAGCATAGTAAAAACAATAAATTTGAAAAGAATCGTTCTACCGCCAAGCCACAAACTATAAATAATATTTTGAGTTTATCTATGGAAATGGCTGGTCCAAAAATAAAGGAATATCTTGAAAATAACAAAAAGATAGATGAGGAATTATTAGATTTTATTTGGCAGAATTTTGAAGAGATGAATTTAGGAAATAAAAATAGACCATTCTATAGAATGGTCTAAAATATTTTTAACATCGTTGTTACGTAGCATGCTACGTAACAATTTTCTTTCGTGCGATAAATTCTAGAGTATAATGTGTATGTGGTTTTGTTTCACCATAACTAGGATTTTTGTGTCCCGGATCATTAATTTTTATTTCTTCTAAATAAATTATTTCAAAATCTTTAAATAACTTTTCTAATTCTTCTCTATTGAAAAAGTGTCTAAAGGTTTTATATTTAGGCAAATAAAAAGTATTTTCTTCCACTTCTTCTAATCCCATTTCATGAATTTTTTGATATGCTGGTTCTTTTATAGGAAATACTGAGAAATAAATGAAGCCATTTTGTATTAAAGATTTTTTGATTTTTTCTATTATTATTTCTATCTCTGACTTTTTCAAAAAGCCTAAGGAATTTCTTGCGATAATTAAAGGGTATTTGTTTTCATAAAATTCAAATTCTCTTATATCGCATACTTTTGTTGTTATTGAAAGATTGTTTTCTTGAGCAAAACTTTTGCATTTTTCTAATCCAACAGGATTTTTATCAACCGCTTCTACTTCAAATTCATTTTTAGCTAAAAAGAAACTATTTCTTCCTTCGCCAGCGCCAATATCAAGAGCAATCCCTTTAGGGATTATATCTATAAATTTTCCTAAAGTAGGGCCTGGATTAAATCCATAATGGAACTTTTGTTTTTGATTTTCTTGAGATGTATTCATAAGGGCATTATATCATAAAATGTGCAAAATTCAACGAAGATGGTATAATGCTCTAATGGATAAGCAATTATTGAATTTTTAGTTGAAAAATATGGGAAGGGAAAGATATTAGAGCTCATAAAATCACTTAAGAATATTGATTCAGAGGAAGAATTTGAGAGAAAATTTAAGGATATTTATGGGTTTGGGTTAGATTATAAGAACTTTGAAGTGATATGTTAAACCATCTTAAAATAACCAAAAACAAGATAGAGATATTTTCCCTTTTTCTTTTCGTCTATATTATTCTTTCAGCTTTATCTATTTTGTTATCAGGTATTCTCATGAGAAATTTTGGTCTTGAATTAGCTGAAAAAATGGGCATAATACAGGATGTATTAAAAATATTAAAATTATTTATTGTTTCGTATATAACTATTGCTTTTATCAAGAAAGAATTTTTTCTAAAGAAATATTTTAAGGAATTAGCAAGACTATTTGTTGTTCTCTTTCTGTCTAATGTGCTTTTTGCATTACTTGCTAATTTAGCCTACAGTATTGGTCTATTCAAAATTAATTCAGTTTCTATGGTGCAATTACTACATTTTGATTTGCAGTTAGTTGCATATTATGTGATAATTTGTTTTTTTGTTAGGCGAGATGAAATAGGTATTTCCTCCCTTACCCAAGGCGAGCATACAAGGCGGATAAATAAATAGGTATTTCCAAAAAATGTGCATTTTAATGTACATTTTATTGATTTTTGTGGTGGGAAGGGTAGAATGGAGGGTAGAGATTAACTTAAATTTATGAAATTAAAACAATTTATTGAAAAGTTGAAGGAGATTAAAAAAGATCATGGCGGTGATGTGGAAGTTATTATGGCTGATAATGTTTCGGTAGTTGATCCTGTGTTTTCGGGGGAGTATTCTGGTAAAAAGAATGTTGTTGTGACGGATGTGAAGTAATAAATTAAAAAGTTATCAACACTTATTTCTTCTTTAACTATTGACTTTTACGTTTTATTCTGATAACATA
>CAYZDR010000046.1:0-6370 GCA_964477425.1 uncultured Candidatus Saccharibacteria bacterium | reverse complement strand
AATTAACAGTATCTACAGAGTTAACTCTGTAGATTGATATTTTTCACAAACTCATCTTACCCAATTGATCAACAACTTTCACTTGTTTTTCAACAAAAATCTTTTTTATTTTTTTATATTCCTGATATAACAATTTAGCAGATATTTCTTGTATATCATAGTTAAACTGTATCTGCAAAAATTTATCTTGTTTTATTTTCTCCTCAAATTCTTCATATTGAAAATCTGATTTTGGATATAAAGTATCGTTAAAATCTTTGGAACCATAGAATTTCACATTTGAAAATTTCTTTAGCACATTAAACAATTCTTTACTGTATGTGTCTGAATGAATAATAAAAACAAAATAAATTGTCTTGTTGTAAACTCCTATTTCACAAAATTCTGTAGTTAATGTAGGGATAGTCCCTTCTATCAATTTCCCCTCATCATCATAATTACCAGAAGTCATTTCCAACTCACTAACTTTTTCATTTTTTAGAAAAATTTCTCTAAAATCTAATAAATATTTTTTATTTTCCATAAGATTCCTTGTTTTCTAATACTTCTTATTTATTACTATATCTCTATCCGCCTTAAAAATCAACCAAAAAATTATCAAAATCCCTTGACAAAACAAGATAGATAGTGTTATTATTCTTTTAGATTCCCTGAACACAGAACCTTTAAAATTAGGAGATAGATAATAATGAAAGAATATGACTTATGTTTAATTGATTTACCACAGCAAAAAAATTATGCCATTGTATCACCGCACAGGATCGTTTATGGTCTTAATGCCTCAAGAGAAGAATTGAATACTTTAATAGAAGAAGAAGAAAAAGAACAATCCCTGAAAGTTGATCAATGTAAAGACAATAAAGATAATATGAATTTGCAATCTGCTAGTATAGGACTTATTCCGACTTTTGATTGTAACTTGAAATGTATCTACTGTTATGCCCAAGGAGGCGAAACTAAAAAAACAATGAGTTTAAAGACGATGAAGTCTGCGATAGAAGCAGTTGCTAGGATACAAAATAATAGCTGTAATCAATTAGATGTTTATTTGGTCGGCGGAGGCGAACCATTACTGCCATTTGAATTAGTTCGAGAAGCAATAGCATTTGCCAAATCTCTTTGTAAAACAGTTAATATTCACGTTGTGACAAATGGTACATTCGGAAACGATGTTTTGCAATGGTTAATCATAAATAAAGTCGACGTTCGTATTTCTTATGATGGTTATATGCATAATATTCAAAGACCATTTGCAACACTGTATAACAGGAGCTCTAAAAAAATTGTTAGAGAAAATATTGAAGCTTTAACTTCTAATAATATTCCAGTAATCGTTCAATGTATAGTGTCTAATAATGGATTAAATAGTATGCGCCAAACAATTGATGAAGTCATTGCAATGGGAATAACAACCTTAAAATTGGAACCAGTATTAACCACTGGAATTTCAAGAGCTACAAAAGACATGGAGCCAAATCCAACCAAATATGCGGAAGCATTGCTCAATGCTATAGAATACATAGCTAAATTGGAAAACGATCTTAAATTAGATACAGGGTATTTTGCTGAACCGTCAAATGCAGATTATTGTGGCATAAGACGTATAAACAAAACAATTACACCTGATGGATTAGTAACTGCTTGTGTTGAAGTATCGAAAGAAACTGATCCATATGCAGACCCAATCATTTATGGAAAACTAGATGGAAGGTGTACAGTAACAAATCAGCAGCGACTGAATTTGATTAAAACTTTACATTATAGTAATCAAGAAGAATGTGCTAAATGTAATTTAAGATTTATTTGCCAAGGTGGTTGCCCAATGGCAAGCGTTTGGAGATCAGGGTTTCCTCCAAAAAAATCTTCTTTTACCTGTGCGGTTAGCCACAAATTAATTCCAGAATTGTTATTGAAAATAGCAAATAATCCCAAAATTGCGAAAGTTGTTTTTAATGACAATGCTAACATTAAAACTTGTTAGTAAATCAAAAAAGAAGGGGGGTGATTTGATGAAGAAAGTAGTTATTATTTTTAAGGCTACCGAGCGAAAAAACAACATTGCAGGAATGTCGCATCCTGGTTGTTGTTCGCAAGATGGTGGTTGTGGGAAAAAACATGGCTAATTTCTATTAGTTTATCGGGGTAGGAGAAAAGTTCTTACCCCGATTTTTAATTTCCAGCTATATTTGCTATAATAAACATATGGAAACATCTGACAAAAATATAACTGTTAGAAAAGCTACCTTAGAAGACGCTTCTGAAATTGTGGAAATTCACAGAAACTGTGTTTTAGAAACAAACAGTCAATTCTATCCAAACGATGTTATTCAAGAATGGATCAAAACCATTACTGTTGAGAATATAGAAAAACAATTTAAAAACAGCCAGTGGGCTGTAATTGATATTGAAAACAAAATTATTGGATTCTGTCAGTTCTCTTTTGATGAAAAATCTTTATATCAAATAAATATTTCACCTACATATCAGAATATGAACTATGGAAAATTATTATATAATTTTGTAGAAAAGCAATTTTTGGAAAATAGTATAAACAAGATTTCTTTAAATTCGACATTAAACGCAAGAGAGTTTTATCAGAAGTTAAAGTTCAAAGAATTAGAACAGATTAAATTCAAGTTAGACAAAACATTCGTAGAAATGATAAAAATGGAAAAAGTGTTATAAATTTCTACACAAATCCGTAATCCGTGATTCGTGTATATTAGTTCTACATCAGTGCAAATCCGTTTTTAATCACCCCGCCCGCCTTTTATGTATCGGTAACCTTACAAAGAAAGTTGAACCTTCTCCTCTGTCAGAAAAGTATGACATTCCTAAATGGTGTTGACAATGTAAATTGACCAGAAGATAATAATGTGGTAAAAGTAAAATATGATAATAGAAAGAGAAAATTTAATAGCTAGAGTCCCGAAGAAAAATGAATATTTGAAAATATGCCGGTTGTTAAACCGAGCCGACAAACCCTACAAGAAATTTATACAGAATTATGAACCATTTACTGTAAAAGACCTTGAGCACATGCAAAGTAAATCCAAAAAGATTTTTACAGTGATTGAATTAGATAGTAAAATAGCTGGTATAGGGATATGGAGCATCAAGAATAAAAAGATATGTTGGATTAGTCTTTTCCATATAAATCCCGAAAAGCAAAGAATGGGCTTGGGCATGTTTTTATTAGAAGCGATTGAACAATTAGCTAAAGATAAAAAATGTTCGCTTATAATGGGCGAAGTTTTTCCTGAAGCACAATGGGCTAAAAATTTTTATTTAAAAAATGGATATACTATCCTTCCCAAAAAAGAATATGCAAAATCAGTTTTTAAGGGTCTTCTTTCTTTAAAAGCCCTGACATTAGTAATTATTAAAAAAAATTAGAGGGAAGAATAATTCTCCCCTCTCTTATTGTTACTTAACGATGAGCTTCGTTACATTGATTGCCACCGCCACATCTTAATAAAAAATTAAGTTTCTTAATTAAAGCAATTTTTATCACATTAGGTTTCTTATACTGCTTTTTCATTTTACTTTCACAAGCCATTTTTTTCACAACATCTTTTGGGATATTTATAGAATAGCTGTATTTACTGTTTTTATTCAATTTTCGTATAATTTTCGCCATGTTTTTCCCTCGCCACGCCGTAGCTCGAAGAGCAAAGGCGGATCTTTAATTTTTAATTTTTAGAATAGATGCATCTATAGATGCATCTATTTTGTTGTTAAGTTTTTTCTTTTGTTACGTAGCATGCTACGTAATAAAACGTTTTGATTATAGCTTAAACTCGATTAAAAATTGAAATTCTCTTTTTTTAACATTTTTTCAATCTCACTACATTCTTTCTATGCGAGCAAAATTGCTAAAAGTAGCATTGTCAAAGACAAATTTTTCATGACTTATTTGTTTCATTTTTAGTTCTTTCAATTTCCGCCACCCAGTCTTTAGTTTCTTCATAAGATTCACGCAATAATTCAGCAAGTTTGTTTATGGAAATCTTTTTGTTAAAATAGGCGTTAAAAGCTATGTGATAAAAATCGGTTGGCAACTTAAATTCACCATCGCTATTATTCTTTTCTGCTTCAAAACCTAATTGAATAGATAGAGCATTCAAAATACGAGTATCTGAAACTTTTTCTTTATAGTGTTTATCGAAAATGTATCCCAAATTATGCAGACGATAGATAATAGCAACCCAACTTACTCCAAATTCATTTCTAATTTTAACTAAAATTTCATCGTCTATTTTATTTACGTCTTGATTTAAGGTTTCCTGAATATAATAATGTACTCCATCGCTTGGCATTAAAAAATTAGCAGCAAAGCAATCAGCCCTTTTTTCAATATCAGTTTTGATCATTTTATCATCTTCTATAATTATCTGTTTTTCTTTATCTAACAGAAAATGGCAAAATTCATGAGCGACGGAAAAGATTTGATGTCCTTTTGAGCGATTACTATTTATTAAAATTTTTCCTAAATCATTTTCTTTGTCATAAAAAAAAGCGCCAGAAAGTCCATTTCCACCTATTGGCATTTTAACAACAAAAATCCCTTGTCCTTCTAACAATCCAAAAATATCTTTGATTGGCGCTTTGCCAAGTTTTAATTCTCTCCTAATTTTATCAGCATATTTTTCTGCTTCTTGATAAATGCTTTGTGCCATATTATAGATTCTTTAAAAATTCATAATCATCACAGATTTTCTGAAAATCAAAAAGAGCCTTCTTTTCTTCTTCGTCCAAAAGGTCACTGTTTCTCAAATGCATAAAAGCTTCTTGAAAATTAGAAATTTTAATCACCTGTTCGGTCATAAGATCAGTAACACTGATGTTGTATAGTCCGGCAAGCTTAAAAAGCTCAAAACTGTCTATTTTGCGCTTTCCTGATTCTATACTGATTATTGCCTGTCTAGTAATGTCCAATTCTTTAGCCACAAATTCCTGACTAAAACCAATTCCTATCCTAATTTCTTTTAATTTTTTGCCTAATTGATGATGAGTAAGCATAGTGATTGTTGTTTAATGATGTTGATTATATCTTATTGTATAAAAATCTTACATTATTGTCAAGTTTGATGTAGGATAATTTGACATCGTTAATTCACAATTTAAATTGTGAATTCTTTTTTGTTGTTACGGTTGCTATTGCCGTAGTTTTACGATGTTGGTTGTGGAATGATGGAGTGGAGTTGGATGGTTGTAATGGTTGGTTAATCTTTTTAGAAACTATACATCTACTTTGAGTAAATGACTTTCAAATGTGTTTAAAACCCAGATACATTTCACTAAAATATCTTCAAAAATTACAGACAGATCTTTTTCTCCAATAAGAAAATATTTCTTTACTTTATCGTATCTCTTACCTTTACGATGAGCAATCCCTGTAGACCTCAAATCATATAAATTCCTTAAGAAAGACATCATATCAGGAAAATTCAAGCCTCTTGCCAATAGGAATTTTTCTAATTTATCCATTCCTTTTGGTTCTTCTTTAATGATATTCAACCCTTTTTCTATTTGTTTTTCGTTGAGAGAATCAATAAAAATTTTCACTAAAGATGCAATTTGAGTATCAAACTCCGAGATTTCATTAGTCAAGGGAATTCGTAAAGATTTAAAATGATGCTCGTCTTCTTTGTGTAACGGAATAAATAATTCCCATTTAAACCTTTGCACCCATTTTTTTTGAAACGAATAGAAACTCTGTTTAAAATATAAATCTATTCTTTCGGGATTGGTAAATTTTGCTTCAAAGCCTCTAGACCATGCTGTATCACTTATTCCCCCAGTAGCGACTATGTTGTAACTTTTCCAATATAATTGCTCTGAATATGATAAATGTCCTAAGTCACCAAGACATACCATAACAAAATCAGAATGATTATTATCTAACTTTAACTCCCATAATCCACCACAATATAAATGTCCATCTCCCACAGAATATTTATTTGGCTGATTATAATATTTAATTAATACCTCTCTTTTGAATACTACTGGCGTAAGATAATGTGGAGAACCTTTGTTTAGGCCGAAATAATTTGCCAGTTTGTTTTTTTCGCAAGTATGAACAATTTCTTCCCCATTTTCATCAACTCCAATAATAAATTTTTCAAATTTTTTATTTTTATCTTTCTTGTCTGGGTTAAAATTTTTGATACCAAAAATTATTTTTTTTCCCGTTAAAAAACTTTGAGATTTCCTTATTTCATTTTCGAGAGGCCATCTTTTGAAACCCATAAAATATATAAAATTTTCTCCTTTTTTACATTGTTCAAACCCTTTCAAACCATTTTCTTTCAGAGTCTTTCGAGAGAATCGATTAAAATCAAAAAATAAGGCAAGACACATTTTTTTT
>CAYZDR010000045.1:0-6485 GCA_964477425.1 uncultured Candidatus Saccharibacteria bacterium | reverse complement strand
AAATTTCAATTATAAAAAAATATCCGAGATATCTCGGATATTTTTTCGAATCTCTAAATAAAAGTAGGGTTACCAATTTTTGGTAACCCTACATAATGCTATACTATATCAGTTATTTTGAAGCTATTAAAACGACATTCCGCTCCACCCTATCAATAATTTCAACGTTCCGAAAACCAATATTTAATAACTCTTCGATTGTGCTGTCCTCATCCATCCTATATTATGCAAGAAAATCTGTTTGTTCGTGAGAAATAATTTCGCTAGCTATCGTATTATCTAGATACAAAGCATATCTGTTGCATTGAATATCTAACATATTAGTGTTTTGCATGAAGCCTTGTTTTACGGGAGGATAGATCTTATCCATCAAGAACAGTTTCCCATTTTTATTTAATTTTTGATAAATCGCCTTAAAAAGTTTGATTTTATCTTTCCACTTGAAATTATGAACTGTCCAAGCGGAAGTAATCGCACTGTAAGTATGGTTACACTCTCGCAGGAAGGTCAGGGCATCCTTGCAAATAAAATTGATATTTCGATGTGTGGAATATCGATAGAGATTTTTTCGTGTAATTTCCATCATTTTAGGAGAAATATCCAAAACATCTAAAGTCACATTATCGTTGTGATCAAGAATATATTTTGATAGATCTCCTTCTCCACATCCAATTTCCAAAATTCTTGGTTTTTCTTTCCCTGAAATTGCCTTTTTTATTTCTAGAGCAAGGATTATCCTTAAAACATAATTTCCGGGAATGAGATCTATAATGGCTTGATTTCCTTCCCTTAACTTTCCGTCATATCTATTTTCCATGATTTATCTCCCAGTTAAAACGTTTTTGACCATTTTAATCCTCCCCAAACTTTGTTCTTGGCAGCTCCAGCATTGTCGTTACCAAGGTTGGTTTGGGAGCTAAAAGAGGGAGTAAATATTCCAAATTTAGTTTTAAAATTTTTATTCAAAACTAACCTTGTGTACTCGACCCTTTCCAAACCATCCTTTCCAGCAATTGAAAGGCAGGAATGAAAAGTAAATTTAGTTTCCTCCAAAAAGTCATGGTTTACTCCAAATTTATACAACATACCTCCTTCCAGAATGTCTTTATCCTGTGGAATGTCGCCCTCTACATAGAGGAAAAGTTTTGACCAACTTACAGTTGTATAAACTGCAAACAAATCTCCTTCAATTTCTCTGATGTCATAAAGATCAAAATAGGCAATTCCGACATCTAGATTGACTGGCCCAATATTGATGGCGTTATTGCTCACCATCAAATCAAATTCGTCTCCAAAATCATTATTCGCTCCGCCCTTAGGGCTGATTGAGTTCCAAATTTTGAAGGATGTATTCCACCATGACAATGTCACGCTTTGCTGAAACACAGAACCATCATGAATCAATGGTCCGGCTCCGCCTACAAAATCAGTAAAATAACCCATTTCCACATCGGTTTGGAATTCAGCTACAGATGTAGATGATACAAATAAAAATCCTAACAAAACCAAAAAACAAAAAGTCTTTTTCACGATAATTTCTCCTTTATGCAATTATATTTGCATTGTATCGTGTGATTTACCCTTGCGTTTACTCCATGTAAAAACAAGAATAAATCTGTTAATAAAATTTTCAAAAAACTTTAGTACTGTAAAAATTAAATCTAATCTAAATTATTCTTTTTGTCAAGGGCTTTCGTAATAATTTTAGGCAGAGAAGCTAAAGATATTTGACATGAATATAGTATCTGTCAACATCTTGATTTGTATCAAAATTTATGGTAAAATGAGGTTTAATGGATAAACAAACACAAAATTCACAATCAGACCAGCATTATCGCAGTGGTTTTTTAAGTTTGACAATAGATCTTATCAAAATTGCCATAGGAGCATTAGTAATAGTATTCCTTGTCAGACATTTCCTCGTGCAACCATTCTTTGTCAAAGGCAGAAGTATGGAGCCAAACTTTCATGACGGAGACTATCTGATAACAAATGAATTTGACTATAAATTCAACATCAACCCACCAGCAAGAGGAGATGTGATAGTCTTCAAATATCCTAAAGATGAAACGAAGTACTTTATTAAGAGGATTATAGGACTTCCAAAAGAGACTGTAAAAATCAATGATGGGAGTATAGTTATTTTTAACGAAGAATCTCCAGCAGGTTTCAGACTAACAGAAAATTATATTGCAAATAGTGTCTTTACATCTGGAAATGTTAGCACAACGCTTGGGGAAGAAGAATACTATGTTTTAGGAGATCGGAGATTTGAAAGTTCAGATTCAAGACAGTGGGGAGTTTTAGATAAGAAATATATCATAGGGAAAGCATGGACAAGAGTTTGGCCATTGGATACGATGGGAGTTATTAAAGACCCAGTCTACTAGTATAGAATTAAGAATATAGAATTAAGAATATTTACTACGTTGTTGTCGCCCCCTAATTCTCTATTCTTAATTCTTAATACTTCGTTGATAATCACATGAATACAATCAAAAAAGAACCAGAGCCTTCTAAAGCATTGCCAAAATCAAAGCAGTTTTCTGCTCCAAGAGGGATGAAGGATGTGCTACCTGCAGAGGGTCGCTGTTGGAATCATATAAGAAATGTTGTCTGGAAATTTGCAGGCACTTTTGGATTTTCTCCAATTCAAACACCACTTATGGAAGATGCAGGACTTTTTGAAAGAAGTAGTGGGGTTGCATCTGATGTTGTGAGAAAAGAAATGTATACATTGCCAGCAAAAGGAGGACAGAAATTAGCATTAAGACCTGAGGGAACAGCAGGGATAGCAAGGGCATACATAGAAAATGGGATGTATAATTTATCTCAACCTGTAAAATTATTTTATGAGGGTCAAATGTTCAGATACGAGAGACCTCAAGCAGGGAGAAAACGACAACATTCTCAATTTGGGTTTGAGGTTTTTGGTAGTAGTGATGCCATTGTAGATGCGCAGTTAATCTATTTGGCTTGGAAGATTTTCTATAAAGTAGGGCTTAAAAATATCTCTATTCATATTAATAGTATTGGGTGCAATGAGTGCAGAAAAGGATACAGAAGTGCGCTATTGAATTTTTTGAAGAGCCGTAAGTCCAGACTTTGTAAGGATTGTGTGGAAAGAATAGCATTGAATCCATTGAGAGTTCTTGATTGCAAGAATGATGACTGTAAAGAGATTATTTCAGATGCTCCACAAATGGTAGATCATCTTTGCAAAGAATGTCATGATCATTTGATGCTTGTTTTAGAATTTTTAGATGAGCTAGATGTTCCATACTTTTTGAATCCAAAACTTGTGCGTGGTTTAGATTATTATACAAAAACTGTTTTTGAAATTTGTTCAAATGATGAAGAATTTAAGGATTCACATATTAACTTTGGAGGAGGAGGACGGTATGATAATCTAGTCAAAGATTTAGGTGGAGGAGAAGTTCCTGCAGCAGGGTTTGGAATAGGGATAGAAAGAATGGTTATGCTAATGAAACATTGTGGAGTGAAAGTTCCAGAAAACAAAAAAGCGAAAGTTTTTCTCATAGCATTAGGGACTATTGGAAGAAAAAAAGGACTGAAATTATTTGAAAGTTTGACCAATACTGGAATATTTGTGAGAGAATCATTTGCCAAAGGTAGCTTGAAATCACAGCTAAAAGCGGCTGATAAAGAGGGATCATTACTGTCAATAATAATCGGGCAGAAAGAAGCTATTGATAACGTTGCTATTATACGAGATATGGTAAGTGGAGCTCAGGAAATTATTGGTGAAGATAAGATTTTTTCAAGAGTAAAGAAGATGTTAAAGAACATTTGACGAGATACACTGTCAAATGGTATTCTTAAAGAAAATGTCCTAATAATAGGATAGAAAGAGAGGTGATTTTAATGGTAGAGGTAAGAAAAAGAGATAAAGAAAGCTCAGAAGGGTTATTAAGAAGGTTTTCTAGAAAAGTTCAGCAAAGCGGACTTCTACTTAAAGCACGAAAAGTTCGGTTCAGAGAGCCGGAAAAAAATAGAACTCAAATTAGAAAAGATGCTTTAAGAAAACTTGAAATTCAAAAAGAACATGATTTCTTGAGGAAAACTGGGAAAATGGTGTAAACGACGCCAGCCCTCACCCCCAACCCCTCTCCCTACTTGCTGAACAACTAATACTTAATAGAATGCTATTCTTATTTCTTATAATTTTATCCTAATACTCGTCTGGGAGAGGGGCGGCGACGTCGTCGTTATTTCCTCCCCTCGCCCAGATAATTTATAACCACATTAATATTTTTAATCAGCAATAACTTTATCTAATAACTAAACTGTCAGATGAGTAGGGAGAGGGGCGCGGGGGTGAGGGCGTCGCAAATTATTAATTTAAGTATATTTTATATGAATATTTTAGAACAAATAAAACAAGATTTAATTAGTGCGATGAAAAGTAAAGATACTGAAAAAGTTGCTACTTTGAGGATGCTTCAGGCGGCGATTAAGAATAAAGAGATTGATATGAACAGGCAGGAAATGTCTGAAGAAGTGATTCTTGAAGTTATTTCTAAACAAGCTAAACAGAGAAAAGAAGCTATTGCTGAATATGAAAAAGGTGGTAGAACTGAACTTGCAGAAAAAGAAAAACAAGAGTTAGATATTTTGGAAAAATATTTACCAGCTCAAATTTCAGATGATGAAATTATAACTGTTGTAAAGACTATTATAGCAGATCTCCATGCTGAAAAAAGTGATTTTGGGAAAGTAATGGGAATGGCTGCCAAGCAGTTAAAAGGTAAAGCGGATGGAGGTAGGATTAGGGGGATTGTAGAGGGGTTGTTGTAATAAATAGGTTTTACGTTTTTTCTTTTTCCCTGTCATTGCGAGTCGCAACGAAGCAAACTCGTAACTATACAGTAGTAACGTGCACGACATACTGAACTAGGATTTTCAGGATTAAAAGATTTTTAGGATTACGACGATGTCGTCGTTATCAATCCTGTTTAATCCTGTGAATCCTAGTTCAAAGTGCATAGTTACGAGGTTGCTTCGTTCCTCGCAATGACAGTGAATGTAAAAAATAAAAACAAACAAACATATGAATACAAACATTGGTCTTTCTGGACAGATACTTCCTGATGATATGAAGAGAGAAAATGATAATAACAACAATAAGAATAACGATTCTTTTGAATTTGATCCAAAATGGTTGAAGATCATTGGAATATTAGGTGGAATTATAATTTTGGGTGTAGTAGGATTTATTGTCCTAACAAAACTTTCTAATAATACAGAAGATGTAACAAATAAAAAAGTTGAAGATAGTCAGATATGGACAGGGAGTGCTCCAATTATTGATACAACAGTGGGGAAGGCATTGGTGACATTAGACAATAAAAACACATCTATGTTTACTCCTTTTCCTCTTGATGGATTGGAAAATGGGGAACATTCAGTATGGATCTCAAATGAAAAAGGTGATTGGAAAGCGAATGTGGAGTTGGAGAATGGTGGGATTAAAAGCATTAGTGCTGTAATAGAAAATCAAGAGATTCAAGGTTTCAAAAAAGATGGTGAAATTTTGTTATCATCTGATCCGATTGGAGCGAAAGTTTTTTTTGATGATGAGCAATTAGATGAGATTACTCCTTTGCGAATTGAAAATTTATCTCCCGGGAATCATAAAATATCTTTGTCGTTGGATGGATATTATTCATGGGGAGAAGAACTCACTATTGAGAGTGGAACGACTAAAAGTTTTTCAGCAATTTTAGATTTGATTAAAGAAGATGTTGATGAGGATGAGAGAATAGATCTATCTGAATTTATGTATGTAAATAATGGGTGGAGAAAATTTGAAAACCTAATTTATAATATAAAAGGGGAAGTACTTGATAGTTGGAAAATGAATGAATTGAGTAGAAATGATTTTGCTTTATTGTATCCAGATGTTGCTGATAAAGCTGAGTATCAAGATGCAGAAATTCTAATCGTCTTTGATGATGATCAAGAAGATACCGAACCAGTTATGACAATCAATATTAGTAGTTTGAGCGAAGATCAACTTGTTGAAAATATGATAAATTTTTATGGCGATCAAATCGAAATAGAAGATACGGAAGATAGAAAAAATTTAAAGACAGAATATAACAATTTTGCAATAATAAGCGATGTAAATAGTTCATACAATTTCTTGATATCTTACAGAGTAAGAGAAGATACTTTTGATAAATTTATAGATGCGTTTCAAATTTTGGAGGATGATACTGTAGACAATATAGAGGAACTAGAGTCTTAATTTAACCGAAAACATGCATAAGACAGAAATAAATAATAAGACTGAAATAAAGATCAAGCAGGCATTTGTTAACAAAATTGTACAGGCTGTTTAACAAAAACATGATGTAGACGAATATGAAATAAGCACTGCGTTAGTAGAAAATGAGGTGATCAGCGAGCTTAATAGAAAATATAGAAAACAAGTCAAAGCAAGAGATGTTCTTTCATTTGAA
>CAYZDR010000044.1:3402-6586 GCA_964477425.1 uncultured Candidatus Saccharibacteria bacterium | reverse complement strand
TACGGAAGGAACTTAGGATAGCCACCTGATTTCCGACCAGTGCCCTTTTTTTAATTGATTAGCAATCAACTTTGCATCTTCTTCTCTATTCAATGTTAGATCATCCCAATATTTAAACGAGTGTCCATATAATGGTAGGGCACTAGCTGCCACAAGACATTTCACACATACACTATATTCACCTCTTTTTATAAGTTCTTTTGGATTTTTACCTTTGCCACAATAATAACAAGTCTCGGGCTCTCGATTATTTTCATAGCATGTGGCACAAGTAATTTTATTCCGTTCCTTTACCTCTGTGCCCGTTATCTCTTTATTACATCTACTACATCTCATTCTTTTTCCTCCATTTCTATTCTTGCAGTTCTTGAGCGCATGCCAAGCAAATTGATTTTCCGTTAGAAAGAGGAATCATCTTTTCTTCTCTTCCTCCGCAAATAGTACAACCCTTTGTTTCTCCTTTCGCTATTACCCTTTCATCAAGATGAGTTTCTACAGCAGTCTTCTCGCCTATATCTATAGAAAATCTGATCCCTGATTTTTTATCATCAATATGAATGGGTCGCCTCTGTTGGGCTCCTTTTACCTGTTCGTTAATCAAAGTGATTCTTATTACGTTAGACTGCATGCTAATTCTCCCTTGGTTTTACATACAATTGTATGTTAGGTTTTCAAATAACACTGACGAATACATAGATTCGCCACTACATTTTAATACTAAATTCTACCACAAACTGTTTACACAGTCAATCTCTGGACTATTTTTACCACTACTACTGCTATAACACCACCTGCCAATGCAGTAACCAACTGTGGCCAACTAAACATCAAAACAATTTTCTGCACGATAACAGGTTTCGCCACAAGTCCTGCGATGATTGGGACTGTTAAGAACAAAAATGCAGCTTTTAGCACGCTTCCACCGACAACCCCCGTCCAAAAGCTCTTCTTTTTTAAAAGAGAAAATATAGAAACCATAACTGCATTACCTAGAATAATAAATGGAATAGCAGGAGCAATTGCCACAGGGAGAAGCCCAGCTGACAATGCAATTGTACTTGGAACCATCCCAACGATCAAAGCACCTGAAAGCCCACAATAAATTACAGACAAAAATAATACAGCATTAACTAATGGACCAGTCACCCACTGCACATGTAAAACAGCAGGAATGGCAGTCGCCATTATGACAAATCCCACCAATTTCAACGTCACAGAAATTGCCTGATTATTTAATACAGATTTTGTTTTCACGATAACTTTTGTGTTAAACATATTTTGTTATTTAAAATTTAGATATTTGATATTTTTTTGAAATTTGAAATTTGTCATTTGAAATTTCATCTATCATTATCGCCCACCAATTTTTCTGTTCCTAAAACTCGTGCACAGTAAATCTCGTCTCCCATCTTCCTCATCTAAAAACTCCTCATAAAATTTTACCACACCTTGATTCTTGTGTGCAACACGAATTGGATTATTTTTATCTAAAGAATATAAATTTTTAGCCCGCCTTTGCCTAATAGCATCATCAACAGGAATTGGTTGCCCACCTCCACCAATACATCCACCTGGGCATGCCATTATTTCCACATAATCATAAACGTACGGATTTTGTTTCATCTCTTCTATTACCCTTACAGCATTTTTCATTCCACTAGCTGCTGCCACTTTAATATCTCTTTCATTAATTTTAAGTACTCCTCTTTTTATTCCTTTAATACCTCTGATCTGCTCATAGTCTATCCCCGGAAATTCTTCTTTGGTCATCATAAAATATGCAGTTCTAATTGCAGATTCCATTACTCCTCCACTTGCTCCATAAATTATCCCTGCCCCAGTCGGATCACCTAATGGACTATCCAGAGGTCGCCCTTCTACCTTGAATGGATTAACTTTATATTTTTTCAAAAGCACTGCCATCTCCCTTGTTGTCAAAACATAATCCACTGGAGCAATACCATTTTCTAATTTTAGCTCATCTCTCGCAATCTCAAATTTCTTTGCAGTACATGGCATAATTGAAACTACTATAATATCTTCAGGTTTTATGTTCTGAAGTCTGGCATAATAACTCTTAATAACTCCCCCCAATATTGCCTGCGGTGAACGCACAGTGGTAAGATTTGGAATTAATTCTGGATGGTAAGATTCCACATATTTCACCCACCCAGGACAGCATGAAGTCATCATCGGCAAATTATTTCCTGTCTCTATTCTTTCTATGAACTCTCTCGCTTCTTCTATTGTCGTAATGTCTGCCCCAACACACGTGTCAAAAACCTTATCAAAACCAATTATCCTCATAGCTTCAGCGAGCTGCTGGACAGAAACTATATCGCCTACACAATCAAATTCCTCGCCTATGCTTGAACGAATGGAAGGAGCAATTTGCGCAACAACAATTTTATCAAGTTTTCTAATCTCCTCTTCTACCTCATCTATATTACTATATTCTGACGCCGCCCCCACTGGACAATGGGTTACGCACTGCCCACAATAAATACAGTCTTTAGTGGTATCGTCTGTAGGAACAACTTTGGTTTTATACCCTTTACCTTGCATTTCTAAAAATCTTGCTTGCTGAAGTTGGCATGCGTCAACACAATTTTGACAGTCTATACATTTTGAAAGGTCAATTTTAACAGCTCCTCCAAATGAGTAAGTTTCCCTATCACGTTTTCTGTCTTTCATCCTGTCGTCTATTTTTATATGATATCTTTCTGCCAAATCCTGAATTTTACATCTGCCATTATAAATACATGTTGGACATTTTTCAACATGTGCAGCAAACAAAAGCTCAAGATTCATTTTTCTAGTCTGCAAAATTTCATCAGTTTCTGTTTTGACGACCATCCCCTCTTTTACTTTTGTTGAACATGACGTCTGCAATTTCTCCACTCCTTCTATCTCAACAACACAAAGCCTGCAATTTGCTTTTATCGGCAAATCTGAATGATAACACAAAGCAGGAATATCAATACCAGATCTTTTTGCAACTTGAAGAATCGTCTCATTTGTATTGCATTCTATTGTTTTGTTGTCTATTTTTATTTGCATAATTGCGGAGAATTAAGTATTAAGAATTAGGAATTAAGCAACGAATAAAACAAAACGTCCGAACGGATTCTTAATACTTAATACTTAATTCTTTGTTAAGTTACATATTACTATGTAAGCACAT
>CAYZDR010000044.1:0-3302 GCA_964477425.1 uncultured Candidatus Saccharibacteria bacterium | reverse complement strand
CTTAATACTTAATACTTAATTCTTTGTTAAGTTACATATTACTATGTAAGCACATTTTCAATTAAACTCTTGAATGGCGTTGATACCATAACCCCCATTGCACAGAAAGATGTTTTTTCCATCACTTCAAAAATATCATAAAGCATATCCCAATTAGGATTTTCTGATTCTAAAATCTCACAAATTCTATAAGTTCCTTCCCTGCATGGGACACATTTCCCACAGCTTTCATCTCTAAAAAATCTCGCCCATTTCAATGCCAAATCTCCAACTTTAGTTAAACTTCTTTTATAAATAATTATTGCTCCCATTCCCAACAGTGGACGATCTAGCTGATTTTTATTAAAGACAGTTCCACTTGCTCCACCTCCTACTTGAACAAAATAATCGTCATTCATTATATTTTGAGATATTTCCAGCACCTGCTTAATTGTAGAATTTTCATGGACACTAAAAGTCCCTGAGTGAGGGCAATCTCCAGAGATTGAAACCAAACGTTCATTTTTGTACTTTCCATGTGCAATAAGTGCGACTGAATACAAAGTTTCTGCATTATTTATGAGCGTAGGATAGTGCCACAAACCATCAGTTGTAGGATATGGAGGCTTCGTTCGTGGCTCAATACGTTGTCCTTCTATCGCCTCAAGTAGAGCAGTTTCTTCTCCTGAAATGTAGCCACCAGACTTTCTAAAAATTTCAATATGTTCATCCCCAATATGTTCCATTACTACCCCAGAAAGTTTGTCATAATATTCATCTTTCAAGACAATAAGCGCGCGCCGCGCGCCAACAGTTTTCATTGCAATTTCTATTCCCTCAATTAAAATCTTTAGATAATTATCTAAAATATATTTATCTTTTTTTACCCCAGGTTCACCTTCTGATAAGTTGCAAACAACATACTTTTCTTTGTCAGGAGCATTTTTTACCATCTCCCATTTTTTCCACGTAGGAAAACCAGCACCCCCGCGCCCTACTAATCCTGATTTTTTTATTTTGCTAATTAAATCCATTTCATTCCCAGTCTTCTATAATAATCTTTTTACCAACCAACTTCACATTCAGTTTCTGCCGTTCTTTCCATTTCAAAACCTGCACAAAATCTTTTGGCATATTAACAGTATAACTATGTGTACTTGTTCTTGTTAGTTTTCTTATTTGTTTTTTCACGTTTTGATTTTATACGTAATTACGCTCGTAATTACGTACGTAATTATGTTAGTCTAATACACATTATTTTTCACTATTGTCTTTTTTACCCCTCCCTACAAAGAAAATAGCGATTCCGATAAGTGCTAATGCACCAATAATTGATAATATAATTTTATTAGTCATATTTATTTCTGAAGTCAGACCAGCTTCAACAGCAACATTAGCAATAACAGGAACTTCACTACCATCTCCCTTTTTTACACTATCAGACTGCTCTACAGGAACTTGATTATCACCATTAATCTCTGCCAGTGCAGACTCTATACTAACTTTCAGATCACAATCTCCTGAACAAGATAATAGCGCAGCATTAAGACCAGAAATTATTGGTGTATCTCCTTGCATAACTTTATCTCCAATAATTAAAGTTGGAACACCTCTACTTGCCATATTGTATTCCTCTGCATAAAACCCAAAAAGATTGCTAGCTTCTCTATCATTGTAAACATCATTCCAATGCACATCAACTACATCCTCATATTCCTCTTCAAACTCTTTAATAGTAGGCTTAACTTTTTCACAATGCCCACATCCAGTCCCATAAAAAAACAAAATATCTATCTTATCTGATGCTTGAACTTTATTATTCCCCACTACAAAAATCCCCCCTACTACGAAAATTCCTAATAACGCTACTATCAAACTTTTTCTCATAATTTTGATTATTAATTTATTAATTTATCGTCATCGTAATTGATCATTGATCATTGCACATTGATAATTGAGTGACTGTGGGCCCAGCAGGGTTCGAACCTGCGACCAACCGGTTATGAGCCGGGCGCTCTACCACTGAGCTATAGGCCCCTCCAATCAATGTACAATTAACAATGTACAATGATCAATAACGACAACTACGATTATTCCTCCCCTCGCCCAGATTCACTATTATGATAAATTATTAATAGTATGTAAAACATTTTATAAAGTTTAATTGTCCAGCAAGTAGGGAGAGGGGTCGGGGGGTGAGGGCATCGTCATCAGTTTCTAATCCGCGTTTGCACTCTCTAACTCGTCCTCTATCATGTCTTTCAAGTCATCAGCATCTCTAGCGCCACTAATTAATCTTCCATTGATAATAAATACTGGCGTTCCAGAAACTCCTATTTCCTGTCCTAATTGCTTGTCTTCACCCACTCTACTCCTAGTAGTCTCACTGTCAAAACATATTTCAAATCCTTCAAAATGTATATCCTCAATCCCTTGTGCAACTGCTTTTATATCATCTAGAGATTGTAAATCTGCTTCAAAAAGTGCCTCATTCATCTGATAAAAAGCTCCTTGTTTTCTAGCACATTCTGTTGCCATCGCTGCTTCATCTGCTAAATCATGAAAACTCAAAGGCATGTGCTTAAAAATAACTTCTACATCATCCTCTGAATAATCCTTCACTGCTTTCATAAGTGCTTCATGCCCCTGCTTACTATAAGGACATTGATAATCTCCAAATTCTACGATAGTAACCTTGGCATCAGACATATTATCAAAACCCAAAATCTTAAAAGGTTCCATCCCAACGCGTGCTGGGTCCAACATGTAATAAGAACCTTCGTGAATTAAAACTTCTGTTAAATTTTCAAATCCTTGAATATCCTCAATTTCTTTAGAGAAGATAAATGCTGGTAAAGATTTTATATTAAACAAATCAATTAAATTTTCCCCACCCTGAGTTTTTACATCCAAATCTTTTGCAACAATTGTTGGGGAAATATTTTGTTTAATCGCAAGAACTTCTTTGGATGGATCACAATAGGAACAGCTAGAATCATTCAAAACTGTCATTTCAATAATTGGATTGTCGTATGAAATCCATGTCTTATCGCCTGTCTGAAATATAGAGCTTGTACTGCTAGATAAATATTCTTTAGAGATTTTACCTTCTCCGAGCCCACCGATATCTACTATCAAAGATCCTACAAAAAGACCTACGCACAAAAAAGCGATGTATAAAAATTTATTTTCCTTAAGATGCTTTAACATTATTGTTCTCCTATTTTATCTACTAATTCATAAGTTATATTTTTCATTTCTATTTCATCATTCCCCACATTAAATAATGGTGATGAAGTTCTTTTAATCGTAATTCCTAAAAT
>CAYZDR010000043.1:0-6871 GCA_964477425.1 uncultured Candidatus Saccharibacteria bacterium | reverse complement strand
AAAAGAAATTAAATCTGTGAATTTAAACCAATATTATAATACTATTACTTTTCTCTGGTTATCGGATATAATACAAGTTGACGAATATAATATTTTATTAAAATAAAAAAATGTTACTTAATAAACTTTACTCTGAACCATTGGGTCTTTTTGAAACCGTCGAATTTAAAAACGGAGTAAATTTTATATTTGCCAAAAAAGATAAAAGTACAGATGCTAAAAAATCATTAAACGGAGTTGGTAAATCATTATTTCTCAATTTTCTTGACTATGCTCTCCTTTCCTCGGAGACAAAACACATTAAATCTGCCAAAAGCAATAATGGTATTGAAAATTATTCAATTGTTTTGGAATTTAATATCAAAAATAAAAGCTACATTATCAAAAGGTCTCTTAAAGAAGTTAATAAAAATATAGTTGTGGGGGGAATGAATAATCCTATTACCTTCGAATCAATAAAGGAAGCAAAAGAGTATCTTTGCGATTTAATTTTCAAAAATGATAATTATAAAGGAAAATATTGTAATTCTTGGTTAAGAAAATTATTGCCATTTTTCGTAAAAAAACAAGAGAATCCCAAGACTAAAGTTAATTTTTTAGATCCAATTCAATTTTCAAGACCTCCAAAGATGGAATTAGTCCCATACAACTTATTTTTTCTCGGAATTGATAATTCTCTTTTTTGGAAAAATTTTAATATAAAGTCGGATTTAAAAAATAAAGATAAAGCACTAACAGAAGTAAGGGGGTTTATCACAGACACTTATAATCTGAAAGATATACCTCAAGCCGAAAATAAGATTGATCGATTAAAAGTAGAAGTTCAAGAATATGAAAAAAATATAAAAAAATTTCAATTAGCAGAACAATATAAAAATGTTGAAGAAGAAAGCAATAAACTTACTGTTAAAATAAAGGAGTTGTGGTATCGAAATCATCTCGATAAAAATAAAGTAATATTATATAAAGAAAGTTATGAGTTGGGAGATTTGATTAAAGCTGAAAAAATCAAAAATCTATACAAAGACTTAAATGAATTATTAGCAAATAATATTAAGAAGACATTAGATGAAGCCATAAAGTTCAGAAAAAATATAGCTGAATCACGAAAAGAGTTTTTATCATCTGAAATTTTGAATACAGAGAAAGAGATAGAAGGAAGAGGATATCTAATCCAAAGTCTTGAGACAGAAAGAGCAAAATTGTTTGGGTTTTTGCAGGCTAAAGATGCGATAAAAGATTTATCAGAGGCATATTTAAGCTTAAGTGATAAAAGAAATAAACTTGGTGATTTAGAGGGAAAAATTAAGTTATATCAAGATTTGAATAGTGAAAAAATAGAAAGAGAGGCTGAAATTGCAACATTATATTCAGAGATTACCAATTTTATTCAAGAAATAAAAACTGATATTTCTACTTTTAGGAACATCTTTTTTGAAGTTCACAATGCTATTTATCCTGAAAATAAAGATAAAAGTTACGGATTTACTTTTGAGTCAAATGATAGAGTTGATAGCAAAGTGAATATGGATGTTTTTTTGCCAGCTGATTTGTCTACGGGAAAAAACAGTGCGAAAACTTTAATTTATGATATTTCAATATTATTTTATGCCATAAATAAAGGAATTAATATTCCACATTTTTTGATTCATGATGGAATTTTTGACCACATGGATAAAGCGCATTTTATCGCTCTCTATGAATATTTAGAAAATTTAGCAAAAACTAAAAAATTCCAATATATTTTAACGGTTAACGAAGAGGGAACCTTGAGTGATAGTTTTGGTAATGCTGATAAAGTTAACCCTAAAAAAATAGAGGAGGAAGCAGTCTTGGTGCTTACTCCATCAAATAAATTGCTTAGTATTAGTAAAGGTTGGTGATAAAAACCAAAAAAAGAATTCACAATTTAAATTGTGAATTAAAATTAAATGTGCATTAAAATGTACATTTTAATGTACATTTTAATAAGAAAGGAAAAAAATATGCCAAGGAGAAAAATAGTCTCCTTCGCTTTGCGAGCTACGGCGGACCAATGGAGGACAGAAATGTTCGTAAAATATACAAGCATGATGACAGCTACGCTGTCACATTACCAATTGAATTAGTCCGTGAACTAAAATGGAAAGTCAATCAAAAGGTCGTTGCCAAAAAATATGGCGATGGGATTTTGATAAAAGACTGGAAGTAGTCAATTATCAATTACGACCCAATCATCCGATGGGTTAAAAAATTACGAATTACGAATTCGGACGACGGATACAGTGAATATAATATTCCAGATACTATTAATTGGGATATCCAATTGAATAAAAATGGGTTAGTAACTAACACCAATAACCTAGAAGAATTATTAGAGATGATGAATGATGCTGTTCTGGAATATTTTGATGTACCGATTGTGATAGCATAAAAATTTGTTAGCATTGCAGCAAAAGAGTTTACACTTTGTAGAGAAAGGGGCTAAGATTTTAAGATAAGAAATAAGCTTAAAATCTATGAATAAGTATGATAACAGATACCTTATGCTACAAGAAGAGAAATTAACAGAAATCATTAACAAAGAAAAGAAAGTAACAGAAGTTGCTAAAGAATTTGAAGTTACGAGGCAAACAATACATAAATGGCTGAATAGATACGAGAGATATGGGATAGCAGGGTTAATTAAGGGAAAGAGAAAGCAAAGGGTGTCTGCTCCACATAATAAGACATCACCAGAGGTAGAACAATTGGTTATTAATATAGCAGAGAAACATTGGTATGATGGAGTAGAGACATTATCAGATAAAATACAGTATGAAAACAACATAACGATAGATCCAACTACGATATACAGAATATTGAAAAGAAAAGGGATAAGATACGGAGAACAGCAGACACATACAAAGAAAAGATGGAAAAAACAGTTATACGCACATCAGGTACCCGGACAAGAATTACAAATGGATACAAAATATCCATACGGATACAAAGAAGGAAAAGTAATATATACTATCATAGATGATGCAACAAGGTGGGTATTTGCTTGGTCATATGAAACAGCAAATCAATTGAATACATTAGACTTTCTTGATAAAGTGATAAGTAGAGTTCCATTTACAATACAGAAGATTAGAACAGATCAAGGGAAGGAGTTTATCGCAAATTCAGTGAAAAGAAGAATTGAAACAGCAAAGATAGAATACAGGAACAATACACCATACTGTCCAGAAGAAAACGGAAAGATAGAAAGATTCCATAGGACATTAAATGAAAAGGCATTGAAATTAGGGTTTTATCCTAAAGATACAATAGATGAGATGCAATACAAATTAAATCTATTCCTACACTACTACAATTACAAGAAAAAGCATCGTGGATTAGGAATGGAAGGCTTAACTCCCATGGAAAGACTGTCTCAGCTCAAAAGTGTAAACTTTCCGCTGCAATGTTACAAAATTTGACATAAAACAGTACTTGTGATATAAATAAAATTGTAATGAGTAATCAAAATTATCTACATCTAAATAGAAATAGCTGGATCGGAATGATTTCCGACATTATTTGTGTTGTCAATGGAGTTTTCATGCTATCAACAGCCAAATTTTTGTTTAGCCAAGATAATTATTTTAAGTGTAGAATTATGTAAATAGTATAAAAATGCTTAAATTAACCCAATCTCGGCTAAACACCGAGATTTTTAGTTTTCAGGGAAGTTCTTTAACAATCAAATCAAAATAAGGGGGAAGTATGGCTGAAAATATCTGTAGGAATGCAAGATTATTCAAGTGGTTTTGGATTTTTCGAGAACCACTATTTTGGGGACCAATATTAATTCATTACATCCAACATACAGGTAAAATGAGTTTATCATCTATTTATCTTATGGAATCGTTCGTAGCGTTGTATGCGATGTGTTTGGAAATTGTTACTGGATCATTAGCGGATCAATTGGGCAGGAAAAAAACTATTATTGCAGGATCAATATTTTGTTTAGCATCAATTATTGGATTAGTGATTGCAAATTGTCCGATTCATATGTGGATTATGAATTTTTCTTGTATGACGGGGCTTGCTCTTTATTCTGGAGCAACTGAAGCTTTTCTATATGATACTCTTGCAGAGAATAATCAAAAAGAATTATATGAGAAAATATATGGACAGGCAATAGGAATAAAGTTTTTGATTCATGCATTTTGTTCGTTAATTGCAGGATGGTTTTATGAAATTCATCCGCGATTTCCAATCATTCTTTCTATCCCGGGTAGTCTAATAGCTTTAGTTATGGTGATGTATTTTGAGGAACCAAAATATCACAAGAAACAATACGATATGAAAGAACAATTGCAAATAATGAAAAAGAGCATGGTATTTGTAATGCACCACAAAAAAGTTCAATGGATAATTAGTTTTGGAGCATTAATCGTTGTTGTATCAAAATTATGGTTTTTTACTTATAATCCATATTTTGAATTAGTAAAACTACCATTTAAGTTATATGGAATTATCTTTTTCTGTCTGAATATTATTGCATGGATCTTCGCAACTCATGCTCATGCTATTGATAACAAGTTAGGGGAGCAGACATGTATAATTTCTATAATTTTAATCATGGGTTTTGCGATTACGCTCATGGGAACTTTTGTGACATTAGCTTTTGTCTGGATTGTACTTTTGCAAAATATTACAAGAGGTTTTATGAATCCATTTATGAGCAGGTTTATGAATCAACATCTGAAACCTGAAAGTAGAGCAACAGTTCTTTCAATCAAATCTGCAATATCAGGATTGATTGCAGTTATTGCATTAGCAATATTCGGAGGAATGATTAAGGTTTTGACATTATCAAATTGTCTTCAGATCTTAGGGATAACGATGTTTATTCTAGGAGGAATATGTATATGGAAATTTAAGAAAGTTTTTGACGAAGTATAAAATATAAATCGGCGTTGTTAAGATAACAGTGCCGATTTTTTTAATGTGGAAAATACGGCTATTGCAAAATAAATTAAACGATAGGCCAAAGCCTTGATAACCCGAGATAAATCTCGGTAGAAGTTTTATAGTTGGCAATTATGCGGATATGTTGTAAAATATAGAGGTAAGTAAGGGCAATAAATGCCTAGTGTTTATTATTAAAAAGCTTTCTTTTATCCTGAGAATATTAGGATTTATAGTAAGCAAGAGCCGCCTTCGCTTTTCAAGCTACGGCGTGCCAAGGGGAAAAAATATGAATACGACAATGTATATAATTCTCGGTGTTGTTGCTGTCCTAATTTTGTGGATAGTGGCGATTTTTAACGGGTTGGTAAAGTTAAGAACAAGAGCTGATGAAGCATCTTCAGATATAGATGTTCAATTAAAAAGACGACACGATCTTATCCCAAACTTGATTGAAACCGTAAAAGGATACGCATCACATGAAGAAGGTGTTTTCATGAAAGTTACAGAAGCAAGAACTTCTGCGATGAATGCTCAAGGGGTTGAAGATAAAGCGCAAGCGGAAAATGCTCTTTCAGGAACATTAAAAACTCTTTTCGCAGTAGCTGAAAATTATCCAGATCTTAAAGCGAATACAAATTTTTTAGAACTTCAGAGAGAACTATCTGATACGGAAAATAAAATACAAGCTGCGCGTAGATTTTATAATGGCAATGTCAGAGACTTGAATATTAAAATTGAAACAGTCCCATCTAATATTATTGCTGGGATGTTTGGTTTCAAGAAAAAAGAATTCTTTGAACTAGATAATGAGGAAGAGAAGGCAGTTCCTGAGGTGAAATTTTAATCTGTCTGTGCCAGTGATTACTTATGGGATGGTAAATCTCAATAATTAAAGAAGTATTAAGAATCAGGAATTAAGTATTAAGGGACGACAGTAACGTCGTTGGCATTTTTAATTCTTAATACTCTATTCTTAATTCTTTGTCTATGACTTTATACACACAAAAAGACAGCAATATCAGAAAGACATGGTTATTAATCACCATGTTTCTTGTCTTTGTCATAGGAGTTGGCTGGGTGTTTAGTTATGCGATGGGCAATTCTGTCATTCTTGTCATTGCAGTGATTTTCAGTATTTCAATGAGTTTTATAAGCTATTGGAAAAGCGATAAGATAGTTCTTGCGATGAGTCATGCCAAACCTGTCAGCATGCAAGATAATGCAGAGCTTTACAGAATTGTTGAAAATTTATCTATCACAGCGGGGCTTCCGATGCCGAGAATTTATATTATCAACGAACCTGCTCCTAATGCTTTCGCAACTGGCAGAAATCCAGAACACAGTGTCATCGTTTTCACGCGTGGATTATTAGAGATGTTGGACAGATCTGAGTTAGAAGGAGTAGCAGCACATGAACTTTCACATATTGGAAATCATGATATTTTATTGGGAACAGTTGTAGTGGTTTTAGTAGGATTTATTGCTCTTGCCTCAGACTTTTTCTTAAGATGGAGTTTTTTTGGTGGGAGAGGGAGAGGAAGAGATAATGACAATGGAGGTGGAGTTATGATAATTATAGCTTTGGTTTTGGCTATTGTTGCTCCAATTTCTGCGAAACTTGTTCAGTTAGCGATATCTAGAAAGAGAGAATTTTTAGCAGATGCTAGTGGGGCTTTATTAACAAGATATCCTGAAGGTTTGGCGAATGCCTTGAGAAAAATATCTAGTAGTGATATTCCATTGAAAGCTGCAAGTAAAGCAACAGCACATATGTATATTTCAAATCCATTAAAGAAAAAGGGATTTTTTAGTAAAATGTTTATGACCCATCCGCCGGTTGAAGAGAGAATAGCAAAATTATTGGGTTTATAAAGTCTAAAAGTAGAAAGTCCGACGCCAGCCCTCACCCCCAACCCCTCTCCCTACTTACTGGACAATTCAACTAAAT
>CAYZDR010000042.1:0-7096 GCA_964477425.1 uncultured Candidatus Saccharibacteria bacterium | reverse complement strand
GGTATAATTATACATATTTTTGACAAAATGTTATAAAATAGGTATAATTTAAGCATAATTAGACTAAATAATAAAAAAATATGTTATTTCAAATAGAAAAACCTGATTTGTCTAAAGTCAGTAAAGAAGAAATGAATAAAGTTTTTACTGATGAAAATAAAAATGAAATTCCTGCTTTTGTAAAAAAAACAACAGAAGCAGAATATTTGTATTGGGACAAAATACGTCACAAAGAACCATCTCCAAAAGGAATCTTGAAAGAAGTTCTTTGGAAATTAATTAAGATGTTTCGTAAAGCACAAAGTATAAAAACTATTATAAAGGATGATAAGGATAATTTTTTCAGCTGGTGTAAACCTGATTATTTTGAGAAGTTTTTTCATGAAATAGATATGAATACTGGGGGAGAGCTTTTTGTAGAACAAAGCGGAGTCAATAAGGCTAATAAACAAAAATTAATCACTCGAGGGATAATGGAAGAAGCAATTGCATCCTCACAATTAGAGGGGGCGTCTACGAGTAGACAATTTGCAAAAAAGATGCTAAGAGAAGGAAGAAAACCGATAAATAGATCAGAACAAATGATTGTGAATAGTTATTCCTCCATGAAAGTCATAGAAGAAAGATATAAAGATAAAAAAATGAGTATGGATTTAATTTTGGAATTGCACGCATTGATTACTATCGACACTGTAGATTCTCAAGGAGAAAAGCCAAGAATGAGAAAAGTTGGTGAACCTATTTGTATTACTGATGATGCGAGTGATACTGTTTATCACAATGGTCCAGACATTAAGTTTGTCGAAAAAGAGTTGGAGAAATTAATAAAATTTGCGAATGATGAATTTGAGGACGATCCGTTTATTCATCCGATCATAAAAGCAATTATGCTTCATTTTTGGATGGGGTATTTACATCCTTTTACAGATGGTAATGGTCGTTTGGCAAGATTGTTATTTTATTGGTATTTAATGAAAAAAGGATATTGGGCATTTGCCTACTTACCAATATCTAAAGTAATTAAAAAATCTCCAAAACAGTATATTATGGCTTATGTTTATAGCGAGCAAGATGATAATGATATGTCATATTTTTTAGATTATAATATTAGAAAAATTAAGCTGGCTGTAAATGAATTTATAGAATATCTAGAAAAGCAATCTAAGAAAAATGTAAGAATGAAGGAAAAATGTGATGTAAAGTATAAATTGAATATTAGACAAATTCAATTACTACAATATCTTTATGGTGATTTGAATGAGAGAGTAACGCCTACTGCTCATATGAATGTAAATCAGATAACAAAAATGACCGCAGGTAAAGATCTGAAAAGTTTATTAGAAAAAGGGTTCCTGACTGTTGATAGGCAGGGTAGAAATATTTACTATTATGGTACCAAAAAAATAAAAGAACTATTTTGATTAATTTGATTAAATAGTTAGGCAATTACCAAGCAAAAAATCCGAACATAGTTAATTCATTACCCCTATTGCTATAAAGAGCAATTTCTGATACTATTGTTATGTTCAGGATAATATCCTGATGCTTAATTAATTGTGTTGTAATATACCAGATTTACTAGATTTCATAAGTTCTTTGGTTATTACGGTTTTCTTTGAAAGGAAATATATTTATGCAAGGACTATACTATATATTAGCTCTTGTTTTGGGGACTGTTTGTGGATATTTTGTAAGGCAGATTATGGCAAAAAGAAAAGCCGACTCCGCTGAAGCAACAGTAGATAAGCTATTAACTGATACAAAATTAGAAGTAAAAGAAATTTTGTTAGAAGCTAAAAGCAATGCAGCCAAAACATTAGAAGAAGCTAAAAAAGACGAAAAACAGCGACAAGATCAGATCATGAGATTTGAGCAGAGGATAGAGAGAAGAGAAAAAGAATTGGACCAAAAAGATGCAGACATGGATGAGGAAAAGAAAGTTCAACTAAAGAAAATAGAGAAAATAAAGTTAGTTGAAAGTCAAATAGAGGGAATTAAAGTAGAAAGAGAAAAAAAATTGCAGGAAATGGCTGAAATGACAAAGGTTGAGGCCAAAGAAATGCTTTTTGAAGAAACAGAACAAAACTACAAAGAAGATCTTCTCAAGCGAATTACAGACATTGAAAGAGACGGGAAAGAGCAATTTGATGCACGTGCAAAAGATATCATGGCACTTGCTATGCAGAGATATGCTGCTGGACATGCTGCTGATACTACTACCACTTCCTTAACCATCCCAAATGATGAAGTGAAGGGTAAAATTATCGGTAAAGAGGGAAGAAATATCAAAGCACTAGAACATCTTACTGGTGTTGAGATTATTGTTGATGACACTCCCGGAGTTGTCGTAATTTCTGGATTTGATCCATTAAGAAGATACACAGCAAAACTTGCACTAGAGCGTTTGATAGCAGACGGGCGTATTCATCCTGCTAAAATTGAAGAAGTGATAGAAAAAGTTAAAGGTGAAATAGCTGCTAAAGTTAAAGAAGCAGGAGAAGCTGCAATTTATGACATTGGTATCACAGGAGTTAATCCAAAATTAATCCAACTTATTGGAAGATTGCGTTTCAGAACTAGTTATGGGCAGAATGCGTTACTTCACTCATTGGAAGTTGCTCATCTTGCTGGCAGTATTGCTACAGAATTAGGAGCTGATGTTGAAGTGGTAAAGTGGGCTGGGATGTTTCATGATATTGGTAAGGCTATTGATAGAGAAGTAGAGGGAACTCACGTTGAAATTGGACGAACAATCTTGAAAAAATTTGGAGTTTCAGAAACGATTATCAAAGCAATGCAGTCTCACCATGAAGATTATCCTTTTGAATCATTAGAAGCAGTTATCATTCATGTTGCAGACGTTCTTTCTGCTTCAAGACCTGGAGCTAGGAAAGATACATTGGAAAATTATCTTAAACGACTTGAAGAGTTAGAAGGAATCACAGCAGAATTTGATGGAGTAGAAAAAGCATATGCTATTCAAGCAGGACGTGAATTAAGGGTTTTCGTTACTCCGCAAAAGATTGATGATTTGTCTGCTAAAAAAATGGCTAAAAGTATAGCAACAAGAATTCAAGAAGAATTGAAATATCCAGGAGAAATTAAAGTAACGGTTATTAGGGAAACACGAGTAATAGAATATGCAAAGTAAAATCATAATTTTATGGGGGCTCAATGTTTTGAGCCCTGTTGTGCTATACAGAAATAACAAAGTTTAAAGTTTAAAGTTTAAAAAAATATCTAAGAATTAAAAATAAAAGAATTTAATCTTTTCAGCCCGCTGGCTGATCACCCTGCGGGGTGAGATCTTTTCTTTAAACTTTGTTCTTATACTCTTTTCTTTAAACTTTAAACTTGTAACTTTAAACTTAAGTTAATGATTATGAACGTACTGTTTTTAGGGGATATCGTAGGGAGGCCAGGTCGTGAAGCGGTCAAGAAAATTCTTCCAGGGTTGAAAGGAAAATTTGAAATTGATGTTGTAGTTGCTAATGGAGAGAATCTTGCACATGGTATTGGGATAACACAAAGATCAATTGATGAAATTAAGGATTATGGGGTTGATTTATTGACCTCAGGTAACCATATTTGGAAGAGAAAACAGGCATTGGAAATTGTTGAAGAAGATGACCCTTTTATTATTAGACCAGCGAATTATCCACAAGGTGTTCCGGGCAAAGGGTGGAAGCTGATTGATGTTGCTGGAGAGAAATTGATTGTAGTAAACCTTGAAGGTAGAGTATTTATGGATGAGCGACTTGATTGTCCATTTAGAGCACTGGATCAAATTTTAGATGAAACTAAGAAATTGAAAGCAGATGCAATTGTTGTTGATTTTCACGCTGAAGCAACCTCTGAAAAGAAAGCTATGGGATTCTATGCAAAAGGGCGAGTTTCCGCTGTTCTAGGCACTCATACGCACGTTCAGACTGCTGATGAGATAGTATTTCCAGATGGAACAGCTTACATTTCTGATGTAGGAATGGTTGGTGGGAAAAACTCTATTTTGGGAGTAAAAGTAGAACAGTCCTTGAGTAATTTTCTGTATCAAATAAGACCAAAATTTGAAGTTGCTGAAGGAGAAATGGAAGTTTGTGGAGTAGTTTTAGAAATTCAGAAAGGGAAAACTATCTCTATAAAAAGGATTAGAGAGATAGTCTGATATTTGCACATTTTTTCCAGTCCTGTATAATGGTTTAGTAGGTACAGACACAAAGATAGAGTTTGACATATAAGTAAAAAAATGAAAGGGGGTGGAACAAATGAAAAAAGATGGATTAGTAGATGCTGTTGCTCAAAAGATCAATTCTACAAAAACAGCAGTAGAAGAGGTTATTGATACAGCTATAGAGACCATTGTAGCCGAATTAAGCAAAGGGGGAGAAGTAAACATTACTGGATTTGGTAAATTCTCAGTTTCAGCGAGAGCAGCGAGAGATGGGATTAACCCTCAGAGCGGTGCGAAGATTAGAATCGCGGCGACAACGGTGCCTAAGTTCAAAGCAGGTAAGTCTTTAAAAGATGCTGTGAAATAGGTTAAAAAAATAGGTATTTTTCAAAAATCAGCCACATTGTAAGGGCTGATTTTTGGTTGATTGAATTAGTTATGGTATAATTATTTTAGTTATCATTTATCTAAAAAATTAATACTTTATAAAAATATGATTGAAAAATTGAAAAAATTATTAGATGAGAATAATATTTCTCAAGAAGATCAACAAAAGATTATTAAAGGATTTAAGTATATTTCTTTTCAACAGAGGAAATCAGTTTTTGGTGTACTTGAAGGGCATCCCGAACTTATTCAAGTATTTGTTTCATTAATAAATAAAAAAATAGACCTAGTAAATGGTCTGTCGGATCAAGAAGCAGATTTAATAATTGAAGAAGAAAAAAACCTTCTTAAAGAATCTTTAAAGGATATTTAAAATATGCGAGAAAATTTAGAAAATTCGTTATTAGAAGCCGAAGAGTCTGAAATATTGCCTAAAGAATCAGAACAGAATGTGGAGCAAGAAGAGAAAATAACTGAAGTTGTTGAGAAAGAAAAAGGGCTATTCTCTAAATTCGGAGATAGACTTATAGATTTAGGTAGAAAGTTTAGAGAAAAGCCAAAAAAGCTTTCAAAAGCAGTTGCTTTGGTACTTTTATTGAGGGCTGGAACAGTTTTTGCTGAGGCAAACATGAAGAAGCCCGAGTTAAAAGATGTCTCAGAAAGGCAAAGAGTAGAAGAGAAATTAGACGCAAGGCCACAGTTTGATTGGAAGAAATTTATTAAAGAAGTCGAAATTTCATATAAAATAGAAAACAATCAAGAAGATGAATTTGAACCGGAAGTTATTGAATATTCTAGCCATGTAACTATTTATGGAGACGAAAGAGTAAATCCATTATTAAAAGGAAGAGGGTTTTTTTATGACGCCTGTCTTGAATCAGATTCAGCGGAAGCTTTCTTCAATAAGTTATCACAGGATAAGAGCAAATTAACTGATAACGATAAACTTTATTTTTTGCAAAAAGCAGGAAAGGAAATTGGTAAGACATATAATTATGACATGTTAGATGATGATGAATACGTTGCAGTCTCTGATGAGAAAATGTTTCAGGGGATGAGAAAAGAGTATCTTTCTGGGGTAGAAGGAGAGCAGACTGGAATGTGCGGAAATATACATACATTTTTAGCAAAAACTGCTAGAAATATAGGGATTGAGGCATGGACACAATCTGGGGGAACGGAAGATTCAGGACATATTTTTACAGGAATGGTTATAGAACAAGATCATGAAAAGCAGATTGTATTTTTAGATTATGGAGAGATTATTCCTACGGGTACCTTAAACTATCAAAAAGCATTAGGGATAGCAGAGAAATATCATAAAAATGTTAGATTATTTAACAATACTGTTTCTAATCCAGATGGGATGCCAATGTTTGTTAAAAGTCTAGCTGTGGAAAAAGCAGAAGAGGCGATGAAAATTCAAGAAACAGCAGAAAGATTCGGGGAGTTTATGGAAAATGGTAATTTTGAAACTAGGGATGGTCTGAAAATGGAGTTTGGTAGAGATACAAAAAAAGTTGAATTTTCAAAAAATGCCATAGGTATTTCCTATTGTGATTATAAAAATACGGGAAATTCATATAATTCATTGGAATCTTTACAATCAGTTAGGGCTGGATATGAGAGTGAAAACAAGAGATTGGGGGCGAATCTTTCTATTTTACACTTGAACGTCAATGATATTAATAGCGATGTATTGAGTCAAAATGAAATTGTTCTTGAGGCGTTTAAGAATTATGCAAAAAACATTAAATTAGATAAGGGAGAATATGAAAAATGGAGATTACAAGTTGGTGCTACTCTTGATAGTGTTTTAAATTATTCATTAGAGAAAGGCATAATGAATATTGAAAAAGCCGATGCTGGTATGGGGGCAAAACTTATATATATGAATCCATCTGAAACAGGAAAATTCTGGATTGGGGTAGAAGAAACTGCAGGATTGGCGTATAATGATATGCAAAATCAAGATTTGATAGTTCAAAGAATGGCAGAAAATTTTAAGTTAGGTGGAAAAATAGAAGTTAGAGAAGGAACTGTTATAAATCTGGACACTGTTTATGGAAAGACTCCATGGGGCGAGAAAAAGAATGTCAGGGCTGGTATTGAAACGGATAAGTGGAAGTTAAACGCAGCAGTAGAAAAGCAAGATTCTAAAAATGAAAGATACTTTCCCGATAAAATGAAAGTAAGTGCAGAAATAGGGTATAAAACACCGATTGGAGAATTTGATATTTACGGTGCTTTAGAAAAGGAAGAATATAAAGATGTTTCATCAGAGAAGAATTGGGATATAGGTTTAAAATATAGGATGATTCTGTGGAAATAGGTTATTCCGCCCAAGGCGGATTAGCAAAATAGATATTTTCAAAAATCAGCCACATTGTATTGGGCTGATTTTTGGTTGCTAATTTGACAAAACATAAAATATGGAGTATAATGATTTCAGGAATTAGTTAAAAATAACCAAAAACAGGAATGAAATATATAGAATTTTATAATAAATTCAAAAATGTCCCATTTATACAGGTTTCAGAT
>CAYZDR010000041.1:0-7147 GCA_964477425.1 uncultured Candidatus Saccharibacteria bacterium | reverse complement strand
GATTCAAACATTCCTCCAATAATCATAATAATACCACCGACGATAAAAGCATACTTTGCACGCTTGTGTGTAATATCCCAAACTTCCTCTGATTCTATTGTCCATGGAGTCCTGATCCCAATGAAATAATTTTTCTTAATAAGAGGCATAACCATCCCAAGTAACATCATCATCACTCCTACAGATAACGTAACTGCCAAACCAACAGGAAAAAATAATCTTCCTGAGACACTTATATAAGTTATGAAAAAAAATAGAAATGCTAAAAATCCAACAATTATTGTTTTCATCCAAAGATAAGCATTTGCAAATTTTTGAACATTCCTTTTTAATGGATCAATAAAAGGCAAAAATGTCATTAAAAGATAAGTTCCTATGCTAATACCAGGCATTAACAATACAAATAAATTTCTGCTCATGTATCCGTCTATATCTCCTTGAAAATTCCAATGAGACGGAATCGTTTGTGGCATTTTACTATAGAAGAACACAGCAACAATAATTATTGCTCCGAGTATTGAAATAGGAATAATTTCTTTTTTTGTTAATAGCTTTTGGTCATCCATATATTTATAATTTTATTAATTAGGCTTTTGATTATTTTGATTCTGATTCGATTCTTTCTTCACTCTATTCTCCATAACCCCTTGAATCATATTTTTAATTTCTCCTGTATTCACTTGTTTCCCTTGAGATTTTGTTTGAATAGATTCATTCTTACGATCCTGAAAAACTTTATTGAAAGCATCTTTTAGAGAAACTTTGCTCTCATCATCTCCCGTTCTTTTCTTAAAAGAAAATACCTTTCCAGAACTTCTAGCTTCTTTGAGACATTTTTCACAATAAACAGGCCTTCTGTCGTCTGGCTTAAATGGAACATAAGTCTCCTTCCCACATTCCGCACAATTGGTCTTAAACAATTCTCTATCAGAATTTTCAGGAGATTCTTCTTCCTCAAAAACACCTGACCATCTGCTAATCTTTTCTTCAATTTCTTCACGTCTATGACTGTATTTCTCTCTGGAAACTCTAACGACTGTATCAAAATGGCTTTTCCCCTGTGGTTCCATTGGTGGGAGAGCTACCGCACTAAAAGCATTGCTGGCAATCCCATCAATCATCAATTTTAGGTATACATTATATTTTGGCAGATTAATAATATCATTCATAGTAATAACAGGCTCAAATTCTTTCTCCAAAAATTCCGCATCTTCTGCCCCAACTCTGAAAGTAATCAATGTCCCAACGTTTCCAAATACAGCATCTCTGATAACATCTGGCAACTGATTTATATATTGATGTGTAAGTGTCAAATTAAGACGATACTTTCTTGCCTCAGAAAGTATACCTGCAAAAGATTCATTGACAAAGTTTTGCAACTCATCAACATAAAGATAAAAATCTTTTCTTTCATGCTCTGGCATATCCACTCTTTCCATTGCCGCCATCTGCAGTTTAGTAATAATCATTCCACCTAAAAGATTCATGTTGTCCTCACCTATTTTCCCTTTAGAAAGATTTATGATGAGAATTTTCTGTTTGTCCATAATCTCGCGTGCATTAATAGTTGATTTTGGCTGTCCAATAATATTTCTAATAATAGAAGACGATAAAAATTGTCCCACTTTGTTTTGAATAGCGGCGGTTGCTTCGCTGGCAAGCCTGTCAGTATATTTAGCAAATTCATTTACCCAAAAAGATTTTACCATTGGGTCGGTAACATGATCAACAACTTTCTTTCTGAATTCTTTGTCAGAAAACATTTTATTGATACCTAACATCGTACTTCCAGGATATTCTATCAACGCCAAAATTGTATTATTCAAAATGTACTCCATACGAGCACTCCAAACATCTGGCCAAATTTTCTTAAAAACTCCCATTAAACCAGATACCACTAAATGCTTTTTCTCCATACCTTCAATAGCTTCAAGTATATTAAAAGCTATTGGATAATCTTGGTCAGCAGGGTTAAAATATACAACATCATTGATTCTCTCTTTTGGAATAAAGTTCAAAAGATGTTCAGCAATATCTCCATGTGGATCAAGGATAGCAACACCATGACCATTCTGAATATCCTGTATAACCATATTACTCAGAAGATTAGTCTTCCCCATTCCCGTTTTTCCAATCATGTAGATATGTCTTCGTCGATCATCCTGTTTGACCCCAAAAACTTTCTCCTGATCACGGAAATTTGTCTTTGCGAAATATGTTATTTTACTTTCTGTTTCCATAAAAAATCTTCGATTAATTTTTAATTTTTAAAATCTATTCTAAACCTCTCTCTCAATCTCTCTCCTAGACTTAAATCAATTAACAATTATCAATGTACAATGATCAATGACGACGATAAATATTTTCGTTGTCGTTATTAATTGATAATTGTTAATTGTACATTGATAATTGATTGTATAGCTCCCCTCTCCTGCCTAGGAGTAGGGGCGGGGGGAGAGGTTTAAGATAAATTAAATAGGCAATTCTATCGGTGGCTGAGCTTTCTTCGCTTCCACTCTCGGCATCATTGGAACCTGAACCATAATGTCAGGGAAATGATAAAGCGTCGCCAATTCTTCAATATTCAAAATATCTTTTGTTTTACCTAATTTTCTTTTAATAAAAGAATCTACTAATTTTTTCTTACGGTATATAGCACGAGAACTCTTAAACAAATAATCTACTTTGGTTGTTTTTTCTGAATCTGGCTTGAATGAATTCATGTTCTGTGCGCTGAATTGTTTGAATGCTCCCATAACAGCTCCGAAACGACCAATATTCATGACATCTCTTTTTGCGTAATAAAGTATTCTCACTTTAGATTCAAAACCCACTTTTGCAGATTTTGCTTCAATAGCTTTCACTTGATCTTTTTCACCCGGAGTAAGATGTTGAATCAGTGATGTCCCAACTCCTTCTGGAGCTTTGTCTTCTGGATATATTTGTGGATCAACTTCTCTAAAAGTAATTCCTCTCCATAAATTGTTTAACCAATCTTTAGCATCCCATTTCACTCTTTCTGTTAAATCTTCCATCCCAGTTTTTGGAGTTGGAGCAACTTTTTTCCCAGTAAGTTTTGCAACAGCTTTGTCTGATTCTTTTTTCCAATCATCATTAACTGCTCTAACAAGAATCTGAATACCTAACATTTCCCCCTCCTGTAATCTAGACAATATTTCCGAGAAACTACTTAATGGATCAACTATTCTCTTTGCTAATTTATCCTCAAAAAATTCATAAGTTCTAATTGGGTAATGTGGTTCGTTCGCTAAAATAAGTTCTGTCCCAAAAAGATCATAATTTTTGTTTGGAGCATCTTTAGAAATAGCATCTGTATAATTTCCAGCCTCACTAATCATAGCTGTAGGATACTGAGCGTAAATCAATGATTCAAGTAAATTTCTGTGCTTCTCTAATGTTCTAATAAAAAAATGGATCTCTCCATTAACACCTACTATTTCAAAACTAAAATAGTCTGGTGTCTTACCTTTAACAAACCTTTCTACTAAAGTTCCCTTGCTCCCCGTCCCATTTATTCCTGCAAATATCTGCTCAGCAGCTTTTGGTCCTAATCCTTCCTCTTTTGGAATTTGAATTTCTATGTTAACCCATTCTAAAGATTTGGCGTATCCACCTCTAATATAGTCCATCCATTCTTTTTTGAAAATACCAGACAATATTAAAAACAAGTAAACCCACCAGAGAGATAGGACTATGTTAATCGCTTGGACTAAAAGCGAGGATTGGTCATTGAACATAATGTGTATTTGTTTTCTTTTGTTTTCTTGAAAATTTTAGAATCTTGTAAAGCTATTGAGACTGAGCTTTTTTTCACATTTTTAATACTAGATATTTTTTGAATAATTTCATCTTTGCTAATCGGTTGTTTTGCATCTTTAAGAATTTTTACTAAACCATTTTTAATTAAGTCTGATTCAGATTTATTTTTTCTTAAGGCATAAATACCTCTTCCCATCAATTCAAATCTATCGTCTTTAATTAGCTCATTATGCACAGTCTGTGAAAATGCTTGTCTGCCACCAAAGTTTGCGCCGTTAATTTTATCAGTGATCACTCTAAAGTGCATCGGTTCATTTAAGTGAAGCATAACAAGATAAGCTTTATCTCTAACACCGCGCGGAGAAATTTCTGCCCATTCTTTCTTCCCCCATTGCCCAAAAGGATTCTTCCCTATGCTTTTACTCATGTCAATGAAAGAAATAATTGCATTGTTGTCTAGATCATTAAACTGAGTAGATCCATTGCTGATTAAAGTTTGTCTTAAATTATCTTCAGAAATTATTTTTTTAGTTTTACTGAAAAGATCTAAGAAATCACTAATAACAGCATTGACTGTCTTGAAACTTTCTTGATCAAGTGTCCATCCCATTTTCCATTTTTCGGTTTCTTTAATTTTGCAAAATTTATCACTTATTGATAGTATAAAACGAATTGCCCTAATGTTCAATTCTACATTTCTATCAAATTCTAATAATTCTTTAAAAAGTTTTTCCTCAGTTAAAACGCCACCTTCTTCTCTAAAAATTGTTTCTAAAATATCAGACAATGGTCTAGCTGGAGCATCAGATCCAGTGTTTTTGATTTTATTAAAAGCGCTCGCTTCAATTTGTCGAACTCTTTCTCTTGTGATACCATAACTTTTTCCAATTTTTTCCAAAGTTTTTGGGTCTTCACCATCAAGCCCAAATCTTTTTTCTGTTACATTCATTGTTCTTTCTGGCAAGATACGTAAAACTTCCCTAGCCACTAAAATTGGCTCTGGATTTCTCTGAAATTCTTTTTTTACGATGTCTAAATATTTCTTCATATTTTTATACTATGAATTAATCTAAATACAGTATAGCATATGCAGTAAAATGTGTCAAGGAAATCAACATAAAAACAGGAATAATCCTGTTTTTCTAAAATATTATATCAATTTTTGGCTTATTTTAGCCTTTATCTTGGGAACTATCAACAACACTATTATCCTACTACGATGTGTCTCATATTGATAACACATTTTTATCTCGTTTCTGATTTTCGGACTGAATAGATTGTAAGATTGTATACCCATGATCTTGAGATTTTTCTATTTCTTGAAATATAGGTTTATCTACAAAATAGACCTGAATACTATTATCTATCATTGCCTCTAATCCTGATTTAAAGCTTTGTTTTTTAATAGGCTTAACAGATTTTTTACTTACCCACTCATACTTACCCATCCCTTTTTTTAAATCACAATAAAATTTATCATTTGGTAATGTATAAATAACTCCCCCTTTATCAGCTTTTAGGAAATGCTTTTTATCACCAATAACCATATAAAAAGCATTGAATCGACCTTTGAGATCCCCCCACGAACCATCACTTCTAACAATAAACATGGTTGCAAGCGAAAAGCTTGAAGTAGCAAATATTACGGGACCTTCATCTAAATCCCTAATTCTTTTAGCACGCGGTTCTAGGACATCCATGTCAGAATGTGGTGAAGCATGATAAAGAAACTCCGGTTTTTCTGGTGATGATAAAATTTTATTTTCTACTGAATCCATTGGATAATATTTTTTTAATACTCCGACAATATCTCCAAAATCTTTTCTGAAAGATCTGTAAACTCTTTTTGTGATTGTTCCAAATTTTCCTTTGTCCCCTGTATATTCTCAAAACCATCAACAACTGGGTCAAGATTGAATATAGCTTTATTCTTAATTTGCGCTAATGGCGATAATTGTCCAAAATCTTTAATTAAAGCTAATTCTGATTTCCATGATTCTTCAACAAGCCCATTTCTACAATGCTTTTCTGACAAATATTTTTTAATATAAGTTGGAATTTTATCAATCCATTCTGCATTGCTCTTAATAGGCTTTTTTGAATACTGATTATATGAATTTATAATATAACCAATAAATAATCCATCCCCATCTAAAACTTTATTGTGAGCAATCCCCTTATCCTTTGCTAGCACTCTCGCAGTTTTTTTCCAATTATCTTTCCATTCTTCAAAAGTATTCCCTATATTTTCAATTCTCTGAACAGAAAAAGCATCTGGCATTAAAGGTGTGATAAAATAATCAGAACCCAAGAAAATTACTCTATTTAAAAGATTTAGATTTGGAGAAGTATCAATTACAAAAAGATCAATTTCTTCTTTTAGTCCCTTTTCCGTTAGAAATCTATCTATTGCACTTGTGATAAAAAATCCTCTTTCTACACCTTGAGCTGCATCTCCATAAGATGATATCAGAGAGTTTTCATATTGAAATAGTTTAGAGCTTCCCGGTAAAATAAACAGGTTATTACTTGCCCCGATTTTTTGGAAGTTCACACTTTTATCAATGTCAGTTCCTCCTTTGATAATACCTTCAAGAACAGTATAAATTGTTTTTTGATCATCGGAAAATAAATTTTCCTCAAATGATCCCAACGATAATCTAGATAAATTACATTGTGGGTCTAAATCTACCAGAACAGTTTTGTATCCCATCTCTGAAAATTTAACCGCACAATTAAAAGCCAGTGTAGTTTTGCCAACTCCACCTTTATTATTAGCGAATACTAACTTTTTGGTTCGAGTAAATATCATGTTTTCATTATAGCAGATACAGTAAAATATGTCATAAAGAAAAATTTTGTGGTCGTAATCTTGATATAAATAATAAATGCTATCCTTGATTATCTAGGTAGGTAAATCTATTTTTTAACCAAAAGAGTAGATTTTCGCTATTAATGAAATCTGCTCTTTTATAAAATTTTAAAAGGAGAATTGACATGCCAAATCTTGAAGCATTATCTATAATCTGTTCTTTAGTCGAAATTGTGGGTCTATTTCTTATTGTCGGATGGAAATGGTTGCCTCAATACACTGGGGCACTTATTAGTGTCGGTGGTTTTGCGACAATGGTAAAAGTGTTTTTGCCATTGCCCGGTCATCAATCTATGCTTACTGTAATTGCAGCATTTTGTGGGTGTGTCGTTATTGTCATGGGTTGCCAAAAGGCACAGGGCAAAGCATTTTAAAGAGTACCTTATCAAAATTAAGGATGTTGACATAGCAGTTAACATCCTTTTTCTTATTTCCACTTACTTATATCAGCCCTTATTTCTCAATTTTTCCCACGCCACAACCAGCGGGCTTGCT
>CAYZDR010000040.1:0-7203 GCA_964477425.1 uncultured Candidatus Saccharibacteria bacterium | reverse complement strand
TCGTGCGTTGCGTTGCTGTGGACGAAGAAATCGCACAAAATTGTGCGACATGGGGTGAAAGATAGAAGATAAATGGGCTATTCCCTATTTACAGTTTTTTCGACATATCTACATCATGATGATCTTGATGTTTTTTAATATTATCAATTTTATATCCCAAATTTTCATAATATGGTACTAACCCTTTTTCAAACATACAGTCTAACAAAATTTTTTTACATTTTTTTTCTTTTGCAATTGATTCTATATATTTAATTATTTGCGTTCCGATTCCCCTATTTCTATATTCTTTTTTAACGGCTAGTTTAGAAAAGTACAAACTTTCAGAATCTGGGAAATTATATCTTATTGAGCCTATTATTTTTTGATCCAAAGTTGCAACTAATGTTTTTATTTTCCCTTGTTGAAAGTCTTCTAATAGTTCAGAAAATTTACCAGCATTTGTTACCAAGCCAGCTTTATTTTTAGGGGCATTATATGCCTCTTGTGTTATTACTACAATTTCTTGTAGATCTTTTATTTCAGCCTTTCTAATGTGTATCCCCTGTTTCATAATACATTTACTTTATCATAATTCCTAAAAAATCAAAAATAAAATCCCAAGCGGTCTAACTGCTTGAGATTTTACGACGAGAATTATTTCTTTTATCCACACCCAGTAATATGGTATTTTTTTACTGGTAAATCATCCGTATTATCTGAAACATCATAAATACTGTCAAAAATATCAATTACACAAACTATTATCGCATCGACAAAAAAAGATCGTAATATATTTTTAACCTTTTTAACAAGAAGTTCTTTAACCCATTTTGGTCGGTCAAAGATACCAATAATCACGAATACAGTTTTCTTTTCTGAATTAACTTGATAAGTATTAAAGTTAAAAGAACAAATTACGTGTTCTTTTTTTACGTCCATCTCTTTAATTCCTGCAATTCCTCTTGCTAAGGAACAAGCTACGGATTGCTGTGCTTGTGGCAGATAATCAAATCCGTAACACTTTATTTGTAAATCAGGCATTACTTCTCCTCCTTTTTTTGTTCGTACTCCTCATAATGTGAACGACCTAAACAATCAAGTCATCCAACGATATGAAAAGTAGTCGACGTTTCATATCCGAATAGAGATTTTACAATCTGATCAATCTTTGAGATAAGATCTTGTTTCACTCTAGGCATTGATAATTTGGGTGGTTGCTTAGATACGGTTATTGGTTTTTTTGATTTTTCAGCAAATTTACTAGGTCGTTCCATTACTATAGACAACATACCACTAGTTCCGTTGTTTTCTGAAAATAAATTACAGGAAAAACAACAATGAATATCTTTTTTCTCAACTCCTAATTCTTCTACGGAAGCGATTTCTTTTGCAATTGCAGAAGATAGTTTAAATAACAATTCCCACGGAGATGCAGGAATATTACCAATAGTAATTACACGCATTTCAATCACCTCCTTTAAGTGATTTTTCTATTTAGTTTTCAAAAAACAAATGGACATTCATTGATGTCTTTTCATCTCATATTTATACCTTACTTAGAGTCAAAAGTCAATCATAACGAAGAATTAAGAATGAAGTATTAAGAATTATTGACATGCAATCATAAATTAGGCTTCTTAATTCCGTATTCTTAATTCTATATTCTACTACAACTCCTCTCCCGGTCTCTCCCTTCTCACCAACGCTATCGGAGTCTGCTCACTTGATTGTCCTAGCGGATTATCTTTAAAAATCTTTTGAACAATTTTTGTATCTACACCTTCAGATGCTCCGAGAACTTCAACTCCCAGATCGCAGGCATCAATAATCGCTACTTGGCATCGTAGCATAGTGGCAATCTCCCGAGCCACTTTAGACGGGTTCTCGGGACCCTTTGAGCAATATTGATTGTATGGAGGTATCGCATAGTCCACAGGACCATCTATAGAGGCCGCTTTGCGACCTGCCACGCGGTAGAATACCCCTCTAATGCGAAACGGTTTTGTAATCGCACTTAAAGCTGCAGCAATAAATATTCTAAACCATCCTACTTCTTCAATTGCAAGTTGCATTGTTTCTGGAATACCGAGACCAATTCCAAATGGAGTTTTATAGACAAAATGTGAAAGTAATTTTGCGAACCACGATGGTTTAATAGATTGTTTTGTAAATGCCCTACCTTGAGTTATCGCAACAGCTTTTTCGCTAATGGCAACAAGGTCACTATCTTGAACAATGTCTTTCAAATATTTTCTCACGACTGTTATTATGTCATCATCTTTGCTAATCAAATGAGTCTTAATAGGATAGCGATAAAACAACTCCCCCTCTATTTCAACTGATAATTTCTTTCCCGGATTGGCCTTTATCTCTGATATATTCATTATTTTTTATGATAAATTATTAATTGATCCATTTTAGTCCCACATCCTCCATATAGGGCTGAGATGCTTTGGCGTGATTCATCTAGATAAATATTTTCTCCAAAGTATGGATCATGGACAATATATTTTCCATTTGATTTGTCTTTCCCAACTATAACAACATAGTGCCCACCAGTTCCATTTGTTCTACGTATTAAAACTATAACAGGATACCCGCGTGACAATTCTTCGTCTATTCTATCCCAATTCACGAGTGATCTGGTCTTATTGTAAACTAACTTAACATTTCCAAATTCACTCGGCCATTTGATGAGGTCTTTATAAAAAATTGGTTTCTTTGCAAGTTCTCCGGGTGTGATATTATTCCCATGATATTTTAGAACCATGGCAACAGAGGCAACTGCGCATCCATATCTTCCAAGAGTTGATTTCGAATGTCCTATTGTAACATTTTTCCAGCGTGGATCGTTTTGTTTGAAATACCATCCTGATGATGCTTGACCAGAAGCTGGACTCCCCTGTTCTCTTTGTATCCTTTCAAGTTCTGCTTTTTTCTGTTGGGCAAGTTCTTCTAAGTCTCCCAAAAGTTCAGATTTTGCTTTTTTAATTTTTGATAGTAAAGAATTATATTCAGACTCTTTGTTTTTTGCCATTGAAAGTAAGTTTTGTTTGCCAGCTTTTTGACTGTCTAGAACATTCTTTTTATACTGCTGTTCTTCTTGCATTGAAACTAATTCACTTCGTTTTTCTTCCACTTCTTCTTTCTTCGTGTTCAGATCTTTCTTTGCTATTTTTAATGAATCAATTGTATCTTTGAGACTTTTTTGAAGAGTTTCCACATATTCCATTTGGTCAAAAAATCCAGACAAAGTGTCTTCGCTCAAGGCAATAGAAATTAATTCAGTGCTTTCATACTCATAAATTTTTCTTATTGATTCCGAGAGGTAATTTCTATTTTCAATAATTTCAGCTTCTTTGTTTGTTATATTATCTTCCAATTGTTGGATTTCTATTTCTATAATTTCAATATCATTAGCTGTGATTTTGATAAGTATCTCCATCTCATCAATTTCTGCTTCTGTAAATTCAATCTGGTTTTGCAAACTAGCTTTTTCCTGTTTCTTTCGAATGACGAGATTGCTATATGTTTTTGCTTGTTGCGCTAATTCTCTAGAAACTTTTTGCTTTGCAGCAATCTCAGTCTCTATCTGATCAAGTGTATCTGCATAGGCTGTATTATTTTTTGAACTACAATAACAAACAGTTCCTACAATTAAACAAAAACAAACCAAACAATATGCAGCTTGTTTTATTATGTGTTTGTGTGTTTTATGTTTCATAAATAAATTAAGATACAAACTAAATTAAAAAGCTCAAATTAAAAATTAAAAAGGAATTAAAAATATTAAATGCCAAATTGGTAAATACGTTTTTAATTTGGATTTTGACATTCCTTTGATATTTGTCATTTGGATTTTGAAATTTGTTCTGTCAGTATGGCAACCGCATCATCCATCCTCTTCATTGTAACCTTCTTCCCTAGCACCCACGCTACTTCAAAAGGACTTGGTGATTTTTTTGTTCCAGTTAACGCAGCTCTCATTGGCCAAAGCATGCCACCTCGTCCTCCATCTGCTTTTTCCGCTTTCGGCATAATTTGTTTTTCTAAATTCTCAACTGTCCAATTTTTTTCATCAATTTTTTCTATGATCTCTAGAAGTTTCTCAAGATTATTTTTGATTTTTTCATGCGTAACATCTTTCCAAATTAATAGTTCAACAGGATATTCAATCTCTTCAAACAAGAAAAAATCAATATTTTCCGTAATATCAGCCAATTTCTTAATCCTCTCCCTCTCAACCGTAACTATTTTTTCAATGTAGCCTATATCGTCGTTTTCTAATTCTCTATTCTTAATTCTAGATTCTAGATTCTTCAAGTAAATGCCGACAAACGTTAAACATCTCTCCGAGAGGTCGCTTAAAGATAATACTTTCAAATACTGCACATTAAACCAGTCTAATTTCTCGTAGCTAAATATCGGAGCGGTTTTATTTATTTTAGACAAATCAAAATTTTCTATCAACTCTTTCAATGAAAACATCTCTTGAGTTGTCTTTGGATTCCATCCTAGAAATGCAATGTAATTTATTAGTGCTTCTGGTAAATAACCCCGATCTCTAAAATCTGGAATTTTTGTGCTACCATGCCGTTTTGACAGCTTCTTTTTATCTGGTCCCAAAATCAGAGGTAAATGCACATATTGTGGTGGTTCCCATCCGAACGCTTTGAAGAGAAGAATATGTTTTGGCGTGCTTGAAATCCATTCTTCTCCACGCAAGACATGACTGGTTTTCATTAAATGATCATCAACAATATGAGCAAAATGATAAGTTGGGAACCTATCTGATTTCATAAGAACAATATCGTCTAATAAATTATTTTCAAATTCTATTTTTCCATAAACCAAATCTTCAAGAATCGTTTTCCCATTTTCAGGAATCTTAAATCTAATTACATATTTTTCTCCATTATCAATTTTTTCTTTAATTTCTGATTCAGACAATTTCAAACATTTGCGATCATACATTGGTGGTTGTTTATTCTCTTCCTGTTTTTTTCGCAGTTGTTCCAAACGTTCGGATGAACAAAAACAGTAGTAGGCCTCACCACTATCAAGAAGCGCTTGAATATGTTTTTTATAAATATCTAATCTCTGGCTTTGAATATATGGACCAAATTCTCCAATACTTTCTCCTTGACTATTAATTCCCTCATCCCAATCTATTCCCAACCAACCTAAACTTTCTGTAATCATAGGAATTCCCTCTTTGTCTAATCTTTCTCTGTCTGTATCTTCAATTCTGATGTAAAATTTTCCATTATTTTTCTGTGCAAAAAGCCACGCAAAAAGTGCAGTACGAACACCACCAATGTGGAGTTTGCCAGTTGGACTTGGCGCGAATCTGGTTTTGATGTTGTTGTTCATGAAATTTTTTACAACGCCCTCACCCCCGCGCCCCTCTCCCTACTCATCTGACAGTTTGGGTGATTAAATAATATTATTACTGATTAAATATATTAATGTGATTATAGTTAATCTGGGCGAGGGGACGTTCGCCGTCGTACGCCTCCCCTCTACCAGATTAACTGTTAGAATAAATATTATTAGTAAGAATGGCTTTCTGTTTAGTATAAATTGTCCAGCAAGTAGGGAGAGGGGTTGGGGGTGAGGGCGTTATCGTTGTGTTAGCTTATCCTTCAACACACTCAAACTAAACACCACCACCGCCCTAAATATCCTCTTCCCCCTCCTTGGTTGCCTCCCCAATCTCCATAGCCATTCTATCCCAATTCTTTGCATCCATTTCGGTGCACGCGCAATGTTTCCTGCCAAGAAATCAAAACTTCCCCCAACGCCCATTGCTACTTTTACTGATGGCAGTTTGGGCAAATTCTGTTCAATCCATTTTTCCTGTCTTGATGCTGGATTACCATATGCGACAAGCAGAATGTCTGGTTTCGTATTATTGATAATTTTGCAGATTTCAGCCGTGTCGCTTTCAGACTCTGGCATTCCTTCGTAAGTGCCTACTATATTTGACTGTGAAAACTGTTCCTTAATTTTTAATGCAACACCATCATATCCACCGAGTAAAAATATTTTTGAATTATACATCGACGAATCCGTATTCTTAATTCTTAATTCATAATTCATAATTCTCTCGCAGAGTTTCGCTCCACTTATTCTCTCAGGAACAACTGTCTTACAGTATGGTGGCCAAAATATCAGACTCGCTCCCGTCCATACATATTGTATAACACACTGAACTGTGCGAATGATAATGTTTGAAGAAACTGATAGTGACTGAAATTTTGCTGCCCATAAAATACCTATTCCATCAGCGACTGCTAAATCTGCATTATTAATTATGTCTCTAAGATCTTTATCTTTCTGAGCTTCAAGAATGTATTCAGCATTAACTGTAACTATTCTGCATGTAGTTCCAGATTTTAAAGATTCGGAAATTTTTTGTAAAACATTGTTGGAGGTTAGAGAGTGTACTTTACAATCTAAAATGTTAATTTTGAGAGACATATTGTAGCTAATAAATTTCAAAATCCAAAGCTCAAATTAAAAAGGAATTAAAAATGTTAAATATCAAATACGACGAGTTATCTTTTTAATTTTTTATTTGACATTCCTTTGGATTTTTTAATTTGAGCTTTTTAATTTATGAACTGACAACGGGTAAAATAAATGTAATAATCTGCTATAATAATATTGATTCCAGCATCGTATATTCCATCCCCTCTTTTGTCATTTTGCTTTCCACAATTTCTATGCTATCTACTGGAACTGAAAATTTTAGATCCTTTTTAATTTCTGGAGGGTTTTCTAATTTTTTCCAAAATAGTGTTCTAATTCTACCGAGTGAAATATGTGGAGTGATTGGATTATCAGCATGTTCTTTGTGCCGTGGAGTCATTTCAAAAAGTTGTCGTTCCAAGGAGTTTTTTAATCCAGCCAATTCTTTACTTTTTTCACCTACTGCCCAAATCATTTTTGAGTTAACTTCAATTTTGTTAAATTCTAAATCAAAAGGAATATGTTCACGTGCAATTTGCCTAACATTATCACAAATTTCTACTGCTTCCCTATCCGTAGCACTTCCAATAAAAAGAACTGTCACATGTAAACTGCTTTGTTTGGTCCATTTAATCGGCAGATCTTCCCATTCTTTGCAAGATTTAGCCAATAGTTTCTGTGTGTGTTCAGGAATATTAATCCCAACAAAAATTCTCTTTTTCATCTTATTTCTATGATAGCATAAAC
>CAYZDR010000039.1:0-7236 GCA_964477425.1 uncultured Candidatus Saccharibacteria bacterium | reverse complement strand
CTGAATCGTCTAAAGATTTACCACCTTTAATTTTCGAAATAGAATTCAAAAAATCATCAATCACAAAAGCAATTTCTTTCGCTGCCATTTTTAATACAGGAACAAAACGCTGAATTGCAGCAGAAATATCATTTACAGCAGACGCGCCAGACGCACCAGCAGAACCTTTTGATAATGAACCAATTCCTGCAGTTCCAGCCATAGGCAATTGTTTTCCTATAATTCCAGCAAGCCCATCCATTTCTTTGGAAACATCGCCTTTTGCATCTTTAATTCCACCTACAAGATATGAACCAAAGCCTGGTGTTTTTGATAGTGGTCCCATTTCTGCAGGGCTGTGCGGCAGAAACCCACCTATAATACCCATTATGCCTGAAAATGCGTCAGAAACAAGACTTGCAGCACTTTTCATTCCATTTACTAGCCACATTATAATATTATAGCCAGCAGCTACAAAACCTGGTGCCATTTTCTCAATAAAACCAATAATACCACCGAAAATTGCATCAAACGCACCCTGGATAGAGTCGCCTACAACTTTAAACGCATCGGTTATAGTTTTGAAAACCCTACCAAGTCCAGCACGCGTATCATCATCTAATTCATCCCAAAATCCGCCAAAGAATTCATTTGCTATGTAATTCAGGTAATTATAAATTGCACTACCAAATGCTGAAAGTGCATCTGTTGCTGCTCCTGGCATTCCACCCATCAAATCTGTAACCAACTGCGTAAAATCAAATTCTTCGATTGACGTTTTTAAGTCTTCGAAAAATTGACCGATATCAAATTCCATCAGTGCATCCCATACTTCCTGAAGAACGGTAGGTAAATTTAGAATAGCAAGTCCAATTCCAACCATAATTTTAGCAATAGTAATAGGAAGATCTTTGATAGCTTTTACTACATTTACGCCAAAATCATAAAATCCTCTTGCAATTTCATCAAGTTTCTTAGGAAGAGACTTTATGGCTGTTATTACATCTGCACTAAACTTAGCAAAAGATACAACAATTTCTTCTAGTTTTTTTCGCGTGGATTGTCCTAATTCATACACCGCACCTAAAAAATCATACGCAAAATCTATTATATCAGCAACAATCATTCCAAAAATACGTGGTAAACTTTTTCCTTGAAATTTTCCAAGATATTTCAAAACACCATCAAAAGCATCTCCTACTCCTTCAGTCCATCCACCAACAATTTCTATAGTATCATTCGAAAAATCACCAATTCCACCAGATAAATCTGATAGTATATCTCCAATTAAAGATGAATTCTGATCAACGTTATCTTTTGTTGGTGCCATATCCATACTATCAGCGATATTGTCCATGCTTTTTTCTATTTTTGAATCTGCAGTACTTATGCTACTGGAAATGTTATTCATTCCAGTTTCAGTATTTCCAAAAAGATCATTAATATAATTACTGATTTTTGTTTTCGCATCTGAAAAGTCAGATGCTAAATCTATAAGCCAAATTCTACAGTTATATCCTTGATCACGTACCCAACCAAGGAAATCTATAGATTTTAAATTGCTAACGTCACCTATTGCTGCTCCGACTTTATCTAGTTCTACTCTGAAATCTTTTCCCAGTTGCCTTAGCCATTGCCCGCAATTATATCCTTGTTCTTGCACCCAATCCAAAAATCCAACTTCTTTTAATAGATACACTGCAGCAATTCCTATTGCTAAACCAGCAAGAATCGGTAATGCTGCTGCTAGAAGTGGTGATGCTGTAGCTATTGCTGAACCCATTCCTGAAATACTTGTTCCGATATTTGCCAGTGCACCTGCAGCTCCAATAGATTTAAGACCAGCAATAGAAGTTCCTAAACTTCCAAATTTTGTGGCAATTCCACTTAGAGTTGTCGCAAGACCTAACCCCTTCAAACTAGACATTGCAATCAGTAGTGGTCCAAGTCCTGCAAGTCCCTGAGCTGCAAATAGTCCTAATCCAGCAACTTGCTGAAGTGGGTCTGGCAATGTAATCAAAACGTCTGCTAGTAACCCCATTGCATCTGCAGCAAGAACAGTCGCAGGTGCCATTGCTTCACCCATTTTTATTTTTGCTGCATCCATGCTATTTGTTGCAATATCTAGCTGAGAACTAGTTGACTCCAAAACAGTATTAAACGCATTAACTTTAAATTCACCATCTGCCATACCAGCAGATAGTTCTGCCAGCGCGTCCTTTTGTCCTATTAATGCCATTGCAGCTCTGACACCCTCAGCTCCAAACAACTGCTGGAGGACAGTCATTCGATCTACATCTCCTCCAGTTTCTTGAAGCGCATCGTCAAGCTGATTCAAAACAGATTCTAGTCCTACAAAATTACCATCAGCGTCTTTAACTTCCACACCCATCTCGTGCAACTGCTCAATCACGCGTGGATCAACTAATCTCATTAGTAACGTTTTCAGTGCAGTTCCAGCCTCTTCTGATGAAGTAAATGAATTTTGCAGTGAAACATTAGCAGCAGCCAGATCTTCAAACGAAATTCCTAATTCAGCTGCAACACCGATGTTTTTCATAATTTCTGTCATGAAGTCAGACAATTCCCATTTTCCAACTCCTACAGCTGTTGAAAAAATGTTGGTTGCTTCTTCTGCTGTGTACGCCGCATCTCCATATGCACCAAATACATTGATTACAGCATCGACAGAATCTGACAGTGCCATATTTCCACCTACTGCTAATTCAGTTGCTTCAGGAATTACAGCCATCATTGTTTCAAAATCATAACCTACAGAAATCATTTCGTACATGGCGTCAGCTACATCAGTAGCAGAAATAGGAACTTCTCTAGACAGATCTAACGCAGCATCTCGCATCTCATTAAATTGCTCTGTTGTTGTGCCACCAAGTGCTTCAACAGCTGTCATAGCATCGTCAAAAGACAAAAAAGATGTATTAATAGAATCTGCCATTCCTTTGGCTGCAATCCCAACACCTGTCATTGCAACACCAACACCGAGTAGTGTTTTGTTTGCAGATGAAATTCCTTTTTGAGTCAAATCCTCAGCAACGATTTTATATACAACAGACCCTAAAACACCTAATACCATATAATTACTACCTATTTTTCATTCGCTTCATTTTTTCGTTGTACCACTCAGACCAAAATATTCTAATATCATCTGGTAATTCTGCAAATTTCTGTGGCTCTAAAATATTAAAATATTTTAGAAAGTCGCCGTAATTTTGTCCTTGATTACTCGTTGCGAAAAAATTTCAGGTTGTCTACACGAGACTGCCTAGATTTTAGTAATTCTTCTAAGAACGCCGAAATAATTCCAACTGCATCGTTTACCGGCCATTTATCTCTGTTTTCTGCAAACCATTCTGCTGTAAGCAATGGGTTTGCAGTCATCAGTTCAAGCTGCTGATATGTCAACATTGAAACTTCTTCTGATCCTAGTTCTAATTTTGCTTTTTCTTTATCGATGTTTCCAAGTTCCTGCATTTCTTTTTCTGAAAGTGCAGTTCTAACTGAAATCAAATCTCCGTTTCCCAGATCAACATCTTCATACAAATCAGATACACGGCGCTCCAGCATCGCGATCTCATTCTGCCACCTATTTTCGTCTTTCCTTTTTTGATCAGACAATTTTTCAAAAAGTGGTTGAGCTGCTGTTAATGTTTTATTAGCATCAGCTAACTCTTTTTTTGTATGCTGTCTCATGTGTCAGCGCCAGTGACTATGATATCGTCGTCTGGATCTTTTACGAAAAACTCAGCGTCATCAGACAAAACTGAACTTGCATCAGTAAACCCAAGTTTAGCTTTTGAAAACGTTACGTTAGCTAATGTAACCGTTATATGATTTGAACCATCTTCTACAGCTCCAATCAGCGCAAAAGATTTTGGTTCACCAATAGTAACGCTGGTATCTCCTGCAATTGATGCAATTGCAAAAGTTCCAATATCATCCGATGAATCTATTTCTCGAACTGTCATTCCTTCAACAGTCAGAAATACATTATCGGTATCGTAATATTCGCCAGTTGTCATCGTCGCAGGGATATCAATTGTTTCTGATAGCGTATTTCCAGCTGCGTCTGTACCAACATATGTTATTGTTCCTGCAACAGAAAGATCACTCGTCTGAAGTGTTGCTCTGATAATTGACGCACTTCCTGGTGTAGAATCTGTCATATCTTCATAAAAATCACTAGCATCTAGAACGGTGCTTGTAGCTAATAGCGTTGTAGCAGTTCCCGTAACTGGAGTAGCGTTCATCATCGCCATTATAAGATCTGCGTTTTTTTGTATCCTTCCTAGTTTACCTTTGCAACTGACTTTTCCTGGTACTGATAAATCAGACCATTTTCCACTTCTTGCGTGTGTAGCCTCACCGCGTGTAATCTCAAATTCAAATTCAGAAACTGCAAGTGCTGCGCCAGCGTATGTGACTACGCCGTGCACTCCAGTGTAATATTCCTGTGTCATTTTTTTTAATCCTCAATTGTATAATCAAATTTATATCGGACAGCATTATGCCAGACATTCACGTTTGATTCGTGCTGTTGCGTGGAGCTAATCTTTTTCCACGTACCTATACGCGTTCCAGAAACTTCAGAGCCTACTAAAATTTTATCTACCTCATTCGCAATTGTATCGGCATCTTCACCGCAATTTGGAAAATCTGTATCATTTCCAGAAATCCACACGTCGATTTGAATAATAGACGAATTGTCTCTAGTTGGATGCGCGATATAACACGTTTGCGGTTCGCTTTTGTCTGATGTTTCCTGTAGTGTTATCGATGGAATTTGTGCTGGTGCCTCCATTTTTGCTCTAAAACAAAATTCTCCTCCTAAATATCCAGATATAGTAGCATTGTCGTTTAAAACATCTAATATTTCCTGAAATATAGACGTTTTCATATGCACTCTTTTATCAATGCACTTGCAACAGCAGCGCTAATTATTTCTAAAGTTTCATCTTCTTTTTCTGTAATTGCGTCCAGAATAAACGGCCTAGCTCTCATTCTGGTTGTTCCATCGTGAACGAAAAGCGCATAGTGCTTAGGGTTACCAACAATCCCAATTACTTTTCTATTTTCAATTTCTACAGAAGACGTCATAACTGCCTGCATATGCGGTGGCTCTCTATTTGGATCATTATCATCAGAATACGGCGCTCGATAATATGGGCTTCTTCCTGGCGTGCAGTTTTTTCTAGCCTGAGCTTCAACATTAAGAGCTGCCAGCATAATATCTTTTTCTAATGCCTGGATTGTTTTTTCTGGCAACCGTTTTATTTTCATTTTCATCTCTTCAAATGTCATCAATCTGGAACTCATATGATCAACCACCCAAAATCTAATCCTCGTCCTAATATAACGCCTAACAGCGTGCATATTGTTGCCATTGCGATAAAAATTAATGCATACAAAATCATTTTCTGAAGATTCCGAACTTCTTCTATTTCTGCAAATATGCTCTTTGTTTGTAGTTCTACAGATTCTAGCCTCGTCGTTATAACCGCTCTATGTAATTCACATGTTTTTTCTGTCATTTCTGTCATAATGCCTCATTCAATATCATTTCAAAATGATCTATTCCAATCATTCCAGAATGTGGATGAAGCACTGAAATCAAAAAAGTTCCTGCAAATCCAGTAACAACAGAAACAATTCTATATTCAAGTTCATTTATCGTTGCATTGTTTGAAACTGCCAACTTTAGTGGTTGGTTAACATACTGTCCAGAATCTTGAATTTCTACACCTCGTCCAAGAGTTCTTTTTTCATAATAAAATCTACATGGAACAGATTCTTGATCAGCGTTCCAGTAATATTGATATTCTCCAGACTGGTTTCTATAATCTGATTGAGAATCAAGTGTAGCACTGAATGAATCGGTTGTAATTTCTTCAGTGTTTATGAAAGTTCCAGAAATTTCTTTTACAACGATATACCCACTGCCAAGTTTCGTAATTATTGCACTAGCGTCTGCTCCAGATACAGTTTGCGCAACATCTGCAGTTCCGGCACTGCTTGAGTACTTAAATTTCTGTTGCTTCTCTTTTTTCTGTATTTCGCACTTGTGGATATATCCAAATTTCATATACTGAAATACCTGGGGATTGTTCCCTGATCAAACTTGAAGTCTGCCATTTCAGCATCACATCTGCCGACACTGTTTTCATCTGTCTTTTCATCACTAGATTCATCTGTGAACTCACCAATAATTTGTAAATATTCAATCATCCAGATTGTTCGTCCTACAATTTGAGTACCAGAAAAATCACCAGTTGTAAATGATTTTAATCCAGAAGTTGGATCTCCTGCAGCATAAATATGACAAATCAACAACGCGTGGCACCAATCATAAATTGCAGTTGTTAGTCCTGGATCATCATTATCAAGCCTAACTTTCGCAATTGCGTTATAATCTGTGTATGCAGTTGTTGCTTCTGCAGAAGTTAGCGCACGGTTTGCTTTATTAACTAATGCTGCTGTTACTGTTATTCTAACCACCCTCTATATTGTGCAGTGCACATTGCACCATCTGTGAACGGCGTAATCGTTGCGTATACTGTATTTTCTATTAGTTCATATGCAGTTTTTGCTGTTGCAATCGAATCATATACAGTTACGCTCCAATTTGTCATCCTATGCCGCCACCACAACTAGAAATTTAGTTTTGCCGCCTTCAAGAAATGTAGAAACGCTAATTAATTTGTCTGCTGTAGCTGCATTTATCGCAGTTTGAGCATCAGACGCAGTTTGATATACTGTTGCAGTATACGCATCAGCCATATTATGTTACCCGAATTCCTAAAACATACGCTTCACATGCGCAATTTGTGTCTTTTGCTACTGTTAGTCTTAGAGTTCCTGCAGCATTAATAGTCGGGCTATTAAGAGTAGCAGATCTAATTACAGAATATTGAGTCGCCGTTTTTGCCAGTGCGTCACTTATTGCAGTTGCACCATTTTTCAGTTGAACTGTATCATCAGTCGCATGTGCAGCAGCTCCAGTCGAAACAATCCAGAAATCTGTAACTAAAATTTTATAGTCCATGGTTGCGTCGTAATCTCCTGCAGTATTAGGAATAGTTCTCCTGAATAAAACAGGAATGCCACCACCGGTGTTTGCACTAGCAACGACTTTTGCTATTGTTCCAGACAGAGACGCAGCAACATGCATAGCCTCGCTAATTTTTCCAGCTCCTACAGTCGTCACGCCAGCATTCGTCATTGTAACATCACCTGAGAGAG
>CAYZDR010000038.1:0-7441 GCA_964477425.1 uncultured Candidatus Saccharibacteria bacterium | reverse complement strand
TGAACTGGTATTTGGTATTGAGGAAGAGAGAAAAAGGACAATATAGAACGAATTGGCACTAATGCTGAACTAATATTCACTAATCACGAATCTGTATAGGGGCGGGGAGCCCTGTTTTTTTATTGACAGATGGGCATGTTGTATTGTATAAATATCTTATTATGTTAGATGTGTTTTTTGAAAATTTGATGATAACCCAAAGATAAAGGAGAGGGTAAATGGGTAAAAAGAATCAAGCAGTATCTACATCTACAAAAGATGTGATATACGGACTACTTGTAGCTTTTATGGTTTGTATGATTCCATTTGTTATGGTGACGATTGCGATGTTTTTGTGTGTAGTCGCGATTTCTCGGGTTATACATTGGATTGCTTATATAACGGGGAGCTCAAAACAGAGAATCTATACATGTAATTGCTATAATGAAAAAAGAATTTTAACGGAATTACCACAACTTTTTGAAGAGGAGGGGATGTAAAATGATTTTAAGTTTGGTTATTTCTGTGGTAGTAGCAGTTATAGTAGGGCATATCTTTTATAGGCAAGCAAGAGATGACGCTGAATCCGAAGACAGAAGATTATATGATTTTGAAATCGGGGCATTGTTAATGTTGTATATAATTATCTTTGGAATTTCTTTTGCGGTTAGTCATTTTTTAGTTACTCCTGCGATTGGCTATTTTTTGCCTACTGTTGAAACTATTGAACGACATAGAATAGTGCCAATTATAGAGGATCAGAATATGGTTATTTTTGTTGCTAAGATCCCAGATCCTTATCAGAAGGATCCTGAGAAGAAAGTCACTAATGCTATTAGATGTATAATCGGAGGAGAGGAAGAAGATAGGAGTATTCCAGCGTCAACAACTAATATCCGATTTGACGATAAAAGTCCAATTCGGATGCTCAAAGAATGTGAGGTTAGATTTGCGAAGAAGTGGTATGGATGGATTGCGAGATCATCCAGAGTAAAGAAATGGAATGAGATAGTACTGTGTAGTAAAAGCGATATTGTTTATCCAATGAAATAAGATTTTACGTAGAAACCACATTTCGGCTAGTCTGCAAATGTGGTTTTTATTTTTGTTTTATGTTATTATAATAGTATGATAATTACATGGTATGGACAAAGTTGTTTTCGCATTCAGAGTGGGGACTTAGTTTTAATAACAGACCCATTTTCAAAGGATATTGGATTGAAACCGCCGACTGGGCAGGCAGATATTGTGACGGTTAGTCATGATCATGCTGATCACAATAATGTAAATGTTATCAAAGGAGACCCATTTATTGTTGACGGTCCTGGAGAATATTCTTTGAAAGGCGTGAGTGTTATTGGTATTCCATCAACGCATGGGGAAAACACTGAAGACGGTATTGATCACAACACTATTTATATTATAGAAATAGAGGGAATGAGAGTTTGCCATTTGGGAGATCAGGGAATGAAACTTACTGGTGATCAAATTGAAGAATTGGGAGATATTGATATTCTGTTTGTCCCAATTGGAGGGACGTATACATTAAATACAAGCGAGGCACTAAACGTTATTGGACAGGTTGAGCCACGAGTTATTATCCCAATGCATTATCAAATAAATGGATTGAATATTAAGGGATTAGAAAAGGTTGATACATTTGCAAAAGAGATTGGATGCAAAAAGGAGAACATGAATGTTGCTAAAGTGACACTGAAAAAGAAAATGTTGCCAGAAGGGGATAATGAGGTTTACGTTATGACAATATCATGATAAGTGATTTTATAAAAAAACTTCAGGATGGGTCGGATAGATCTAAAGAGAAAATTCTTTGGAGTGTTGTTGTCGTGAGCGTTGTTATGTCATTGGCTATTTGGTCATTATCTTTTGAATCATATAGAGCAGTTTTTAATCAGCCATTAGATAATGGAATGATGGAAGGGCTAAAGGCGTCTGTAAGTACGGAACTAATTGACACGAATGCAGCATACGAACATTTAAACATACAAACATCTAAACAGACGACGGACGATGTGACTGAAATTGTAAATAATGAGATAGTTGATAATGTTGATGCAATAAATAACGAGGGCGGCCGCAAGGGCGCGCCCCTACAGACGATCCAGCCTTCGCTAAAAGCTACGGCGGGCACAGCGGTGGGCAAGCAGTATAATAGATTACCAGTAGATGAAAATTAAAATTTGATATGGAAATTGGACAAATAAAGGATAGAAAAATAACGGAGGAAATGAAGGAATCATATCTGGACTATGCGTTAAGTGTGATTGTTTCGCGTGCCTTGCCAGATGTCAGGGACGGATTGAAGCCAGTGCATCGCAGAATACTTTATGCGATGGACAAATTGGGTTTGAGATCATCTGCAAAATTCAGAAAATCAGCAACGGTGGTAGGGGAAGTTCTTGGAAAATATCACCCACATTCAGATGCAGCTGTTTATGAATCTATGGTGAATCTTGCGCAGGATTTTAAGATGCTCCACCCACTTGTAAATGGGCAGGGAAACTTTGGATCTATGGATGGAGACTCTGCTGCTGCAATGAGATATACAGAGGCAAAAATAATGCCGATTGCTGAAGAGATGTTGAAAGATATTGAGAAAGAAACTGTAAATTTTGTTGATAACTATGATGGAACTCGCCAAGAGCCGACTGTTTTGCCTGCTGCTTTTCCGCAATTGCTTGTTAATGGAACTATGGGAATTGCAGTTGGGTTAGCGACAGATATTCTACCTCACAATTTGGGGGAAGTGGTTGATGCGACGATACATCTTGCAGATAATCCAAGTGCGACGGTTGAGGATTTGACGAACTTTGTGAAGGGTCCAGACTTTCCAACTGGTGGGATCATCTATGATAAAAATGAGATTTTGCAAACATTTGCAACTGGTAGGGGAAAAATTATCAGTAGGGCAAAAGTTGAAATTCAAGAACCAAAAGAAGGAAAATTTCAGATTGTAGTGACTGAAATGACTTTTAGAACAAACAAAGCTACACTTTTAGAGAAAATAGCCAATTTAGTTAAAGAAAAAAAGATAGAGGAAATTAGAGATTTACGTGATGAGTCTGACCAAAATGTGCGAGTGGTGATTGAGTTGAAACAGGACGCATATCCCAACAAAGCTCTTAATAAGTTGTATAAATATACAGATTTACAAAAGGCTTTTCATCCAAACATGCTTGCTTTAGTTGATGGAATCCAGCCAAAAGTGCTTAATCTTAAGGCAATGCTGGAATACTATATCATCCACAGAAAAGAAATTGTGACGAGGCGAACGGTATTTGATTTGAATAAAGCAAAAGAGAGAGCACACATTCTTGAGGGGTTGAAAAAAGCTCTTGATCATATTGATGAGGTTATAGCGACTATCAAAAAATCAGAGACTAAAGAAGTTGCTCATAAAAATTTGATAAAAAAATTCGGTCTTTCAGATAGACAAACAACTGCTATCCTTGAGATGAGACTGCAAACTCTTGCAGGTTTGGAACAGAAGAAAATTGAAGATGAGCTTAAAGAAAAAATGGCTCTAATTAAGAAATTAGAAGATATATTAAAAGACCCTAAAAAAATTCTTAAAATTATTAAAGATGAATTGACAGACATTAAAAACAGATTTGCAAAACCACGTAAGACCAAAATTTTTGCTAATGCTGTTGGAGAATTCGCAAGAGAAGATTTGATTCCAAATGAGGAAACAGTTATTACTTTAACAAACAGCGGATATATTAAAAGATTAAATCCAGAAACATACAAAGTTCAGAAAAGGGGAGGGAAAGGCGTGATTGGGATGACTCCAAAAGAAGAGGATGTTGTTGACCATATGTTGGTTGCAGAAACACACGATGTTCTACTTTTCTTCACAAACAGAGGGCGAGCATTCCAGATTAAAGCGTATGAAACTCCTGTCGCTTCACGAACTGCAAAAGGAAGCCCAATTGTTAATTTCTTGCAGATGGCTCCAGATGAAAAAGTGACAGTTGTTTTGGCAATTAAAACAAAGGGCGATGATTTTGTGTACAGCGATTCTGGATATTTATTTATGGTTACAAAGGCCGGAGTTGTAAAAAGAACACCACTTGAAGATTTCACGAATGTGCGAAGATCAGGACTGATTGCGATTAGTTTGAACAAGGGAGATGAACTTGGATGGGTCCGCCTTACAAGTGGAAAAGATGAGATAATGCTATCTACAAAAAATGGGCAAGCGATTAGATGTAAAGAAACAGACATACGTTCAATGGGAAGATCTGCAATTGGAGTGCGTGGGATTAGATTGAAATCAGGGGATAGCGTTGTGGGAGCGTGCATGATAGTTGGGAAGAAAGAAGAAAAAGAAAAATTAGAAGTTTTGGTTTTGACTGAAAATGGATATGGGAAAAGAACAGCATTGGGATTATACAAAGTGCAAAAGAGAGGTGGAAGTGGGATCAAGACAGTAAATGTTACTTCAAAAACTGGTAAATTAATATTTTCTGCTGTAATTGGAAAAGACTCTGACGAAGAAGATTTAATTGTTATTTCCCGCAAAGGACAAGTGATTCGCCTTGAAACAAATACTATTTCAAAACTAGGAAGATCTACACAAGGAGTAAGGGTGATGAGAATGGCAAGTGGAGATAGAGTCGCATCTGCGACAAGAACGTAAGAATTAGGTATTAAGAATAGAGAATTAAGAATACGGACGAAATAATTGTTTCTTAATACTTAATTCTATATTCTTAATTCTTCGTAATTTAATGCTCTGCATTTTCAAATAAAATAAAAACGAACAATATGGAACAAAATAATAAAGATAGATTCATGATTCCGATGAAGATTTTGAAGGATGCTGGGGCGGTGGAAGGAATGAAGATTGCTGATCTTGGCTGTGGGGCAGGATATTTTACTATTGTTGCAGCAAAGATAGTTGGGGATAAAGGAAAAGTTTATGCAGTAGACTGTATGGAAAGTGCATTGGAATCTGTAGAAACAAAAGTCAAAATAGAAGGATTGGAAGATATTGTTGAAACATTGAGAGGTGATCTAGAAGTTTATGGAGGATCTAAAATCCCTGATAATCAGACAAGCATCGTGATTCTAAAAACTGTTCTATTTCAATCTCAAAAACACAAAGAAATTTTGAGTGAAGCTTATCGTATTTTGGCTAAAGGTGGACGATTGGTTTTTATTGAATGGGAGCCAACAGGAATGCCGATGGGACCAAATGAGGGAAATAGAGTAGATAAAGAATATGTTCTAAAACTTGCACAAGAAATCGGTTTTCAGCAAATTGGAGAAGTTGAAACAGATAGGTACCATTATGGGGTGGTATTTGAAAAATAAATCGGCGTCGAACCTCTCCCCCCGCCCCTCATCCTAGTCAGGAGAGGGGAGCTATCCTCCACGAAGATATAACAATGAGTTAAAGTTATTCCCAGAGGAATAGAGAAAAGAGGACACGTTTTAAAATTAGGATAGAACATAGCAAAGTAGCTTCCCTCTCCTGTCTAGGATGAGGGATTGAGGGAGAGGTCGTGCGTGCGTGTTTTGAAATTAAATTACAAATATGAAAAACATAACAAAAATAATAATTGTAGTTTCTATACTCACTACACTAGTCTTCCTCCCCGGTGCTATTTGTCGTTCACCGCAGGTGAAGACAGAGCCTATTCAACTTGAAGTTTGGGGGATTTGGGATGATTCAGATTCACTGAATGAAATTATTGGGGACTACAAAACTGTTAATGATAATGTGACAATTAATTATTACAAAAAAACTTTTCAGGGATATGAAGATTTAATAGTTAATTCAATGGCAGAAGGAGTTGGTCCTGATATTTTTCTAATTGGGAATAGTTGGATTGGAAGATATAAAAATAAAATTATTCAGATGCCTACAATTGCTCCATACGCTCAAGAGATTTCTAATCCAATGCCTATAATGAATATTGCGGATGTGCAAAACAATTTTGTAGATACTGTATCTTACGATGCTCTTGCAAATGGGAATATTATTTATGGATTACCATTAAGCGTTGATACTTTGGCTCTTTATTACAATAAGGACATTCTCAATAATGCTGGGATTTCTCAACCACCACGGACGTGGACGGCGTTAAAAGATTCTATCTCAAAATTGAGGAAAATAGAGGCAACTGGGAAAATCACTCAAGCTGGGATATCGCTGGGAACAGCACGAAATATAGAGGGGGCTACAGATATTCTATCACTGCTAATGTTGCAAGGTGGAACACCAATGGTCAATTATGATAAAACAAGTGCGACATTTTCACAGAATGTTGAAGTGGGGGATAATATTTATTCTCCCGGGGTGGATGCTCTAAAATTTTACACAGCATTTGCTGATTCCTCAAAGGAAGCGTATACATGGAATTCTTCCATGGTCGGATCTCTTGATAACTTTGTTCAAGGTAAATCTGCAATGATGTTAGGATATAGCTATCATGCAAATGAGATCAAAAAGAGATCTCCACATCTTAACTTTGGAATATCTGAATGCCCTCAAATTAGAGGAAGTGAAATAGATGTAAATTATGCAAATTATTGGACATTTGTTGTTTCCAGAAATACTACAAGCCCAAATGTTGCATGGGATTTTATCAAATTTATGACATCAAAAGAAGAGGCTACAAAATATCTTGATGTTGCTCAAGTTCCTACTGCAAGAAAAGATTTGGTTTTAACACAGACAGAAGATGCTAATTTGAGAGTGTTTACTTCTCAAGTGCTAACAGCGCGTAGTTGGTATAAAAAAGATAGCAATGCAGTTGAAGAGATTTTTCTAAACATGATAGACAGTGTGAACCGCAAAGAAAAGACTTATAGCGAAGCGATTAAATATGCTGAGAGCCGGGTGACGCAGACAATGAAATAAACACTGTCTGAACCTGGATTAAGTAGGATTTCTCAGATTAAACAGGATTCAAGATTACAGGATTGGCGACGTCGTAAGGATTTCAAGAAACCCTTACGAATATGGAAAAGAGATAAGATAAAGTTAATCAAAATAAATAAAAATAACAGTAAAAATATTATTATTTAATAAAAATAAAATCAGGAAATCCTGAATCTTGAAAATCCTTATAATCCTACTTAATCCAGGTTCAGACAATTAAAATTAATATATGAAACATAAAATTAAAATTATCGGAACTATACTTGCAATTTCTTTGATGATTTCGTTTATTGCCGTCCCCATAAAAGCATCCGCCGCGTGGACTGGTGTTAGTTCATATTGTACAGGTGAATGTCAGGATGGGATATGTTCATGTACGCTATGTGATGGATTTAGAATGATAAAAGGAGCTCTGGATTGGTTGACTACAGTTTCTGTTTCCTTAGCGATGCTGACAGTACTTGTTGCCGGAGTTATGTATATGTTTGCAGGTGCAAATCCAAGCCTTACAGAAAAGGCAAAAAAACTTTTGAAAGATGCAGTTATTGG
>CAYZDR010000037.1:4269-7476 GCA_964477425.1 uncultured Candidatus Saccharibacteria bacterium | reverse complement strand
CGACCAACATTTCAAATAATGTAAATCCTTTTTTCATTTGATTAAAAAATACTTAAATACAGATTAAATAATTTCTGCCCCCACAATAATGTTATTAGTCCTCCGAAAACAAGGAATGGGCCAAAAGCAATTTTTGTTTTTAAGTTCTTTCCATTCAATAACATTAAAAATATTCCAACTATAGCCCCTGAAGTAAATGCAATCATTAGTACTTCTAAAATCCATGGCCATCCTACTACCATTCCAATTATAGCTCCTATGTAAATGTCTCCTTTTCCCATCCATTTTTCATGTGAAACAGCAACAAGTATAAAAAAGAATCCTCCAGCTATTAAGGCACCTATAATTCCTGAAATAATAACACTGCTATTAATAGTAAGGCTACTTGATGCAAAAAGTAAATCTACGTCCTGCAAAATCACTATAATAACTGAAAAAATTATTCCCCAATATAAAAAACTTGTCGGAATTTCAAGATACTTCCAATCATAAACAAAAATTGCAACTAAAGTTGCAATCCAAAATAAAACCAACATAGTATAGCACCAAAACAAGATTGAACTCTGAAATATTTGTTCACTTAGATAAAACTGCCACACTAGAAGAAACGCAACTCCCGTAAAAAATTCAACGATTGGATATTGCAAAGATATTTTATTTTTACATTTGCTACATTTACCTAACTGTAGCAAAAAACTTACAATAGGAATTAATTCATACCAACATAAAACTTTTCCACATGAGGGGCAGTGAGACCGCCCCTTTGCAATAGTTTCTATATTCTTAGATCTAAAGACAACGACGTTAAGAAAACTACCAATCACAAGTCCCAGTATAAAGATAATGGTCGGAGAAATCATAATAATAAACCCTATGCTCCACCAAGATCATCTAAACCGTCACAAACTACAGAATCCTCTGTTGGTAAACATAAACTTGAACTCGCAACATCTGTTCCAATTCCTTCTAATAAAGCACATACTTCATAAACATCTCCATTTAGTTTATAACAGTAATCGCCACCGTTTACATAAGTTGCTCCTCTTGGATCTGTAGGAGTAGCTCCACCTGACATATAACCTGCAATATCAGCTGCCCATGATGCTTCATTAGGATATGCTGGCGCAGCCTGCTCATCATAATACATTTCCAATGCCAAACGTATGTTTGAAAGATCACTCTTTCTCCTTGCATCTCTAGCTCTTCCTCTCGTGCTGGAAAGATTGACTAAAACAACAGTTGCTAAAATACCAATAATAGCAATAACAACCAAAAGTTCTATTAACGTAAACGCTTTTTCGTATGTTTTTTTCATATTCTTCACCTCTCTTTCTTTTTTACATCCCAGTAATAAATATGGGACATGATTTTATTAAATTAGTTAAGGACAAGTTGCAGATTCCGCACACCCATCTCTGTCACACCTGAAATAATTGGTAGGAGTACCCGCTCCATCATATGGTTCTAATCCAGCACATACAGTAAAATCTTTACAAGCTGTTGTAAGACATCCTAAAGCACCTGCTCTATCAACTGGGGTATAAACATAATTACTCCCAGAGTCAGGATCAACAGGATTAGTATCTAATAAGTTATCTGTTATCAATTCCGCAATTCCTTCTGTCGCTGTAGGAAAATGATAAGGAATAGTTGAGTAATAACTTGCAATAAACGCTGTATGAATACCTCTTAAATCAGCTAATCTCTTGGCATTATTCCCTTTTTCACCAATGCCGCTTAAACTAACCATCACAATAGTAGCAAGAAGTCCTATAATAGATATCACAACTAATAACTCTACCAATGTAAATGCTTGTAATTTATTTTTTTTGAAATCCATATTTATTTTTCTTTCTTGTCTACCGAAGCTTCAGCGTAGGTAGATTAATAATTTTATATAAAATTAAGGACATGAGCTTAATGTATTGCAATATCCTGTAGCTACACTTTCTACACACCCCTCTTTATCACAGCAGAAAACTTTATCAGATAGATAGGGTTCTAAATCAGCACACAATATAAACTGTTTACAATCTTTTCCTAAAGTAGTACAGGCAGACGTTTCGTCTCTCTGAAATGCTTCGTAAAAATATCCACTATCTAAAGGATCTGGATCTTCCGGAATTTCAGTAATATATGAACTAGGAAGTTCTGCCGTAACTAGCATTGCCCCAGTAGCATTTGGAAAATGATAGGTGGTTTCATGATAATAATATGAGATAAGAGCAGTATGGAGACTTCTTAAATCTTCTATTCTTCTAGCATTGTTTCCTCTTTCCCCAACTCCACTCAAACTAATCATCACGATAGTTGCTAAAAGTCCAATAATCGCTATTACAACAAGTATTTCAACTAACGTAAACCCTTTTTTATTATTGTTTTTCATTTATTTTACTTTTTATCTATTTAATTTGCCCACAAAATAACAAAAACGAACCTGTCAACCGAAGTTCTTTCGCAAAAGAACGTAGGCGGATTTATATTATTTACGAACATAAAAACATTCTGACTGACTATCTAATATTCCTTCAACACAATAACCAAGAAAATAGCGATCTCCATCCGATTCATAATAATAACAACTTTGATTATCCTTTGGTGGCCATGTTCGAGGATTCAAATCAGGAAATTTTGGATCTTTTACAATATGTAATAGAACATCTTCATCTATCAATCTCTGTGTAACAATATCTATTCCATTTAAGCAAATACTTCCATCTGATTGAGGAAATATTCCTTTAAGATTATTGTAAAGATCTAACGCTTTTTGAATTTCGTTAAAGTCTGAATTTCTTTTAATATCTCTAAATTTTGTTCTTGCAAAATTCACTCCCCATATAACTAATGCGATTACACTAACTACTGAAATAATTATAACAAATATTTCTATTATAGTAAAACTACTTATACACAGTTTGTTCTTTTTATGATTTTTCATCAAAATGCTTGAGTCATATTATAAATCGGCATTAAAATAGCAGCCACGAGAATTGCCACTGCTATACCCATTACTATCATCATTGCTGGTTCTATTAACTTTGTAATATTCCCAACTACCGCGTCTACTTCCCTCTTGTAGAAACGACTAATATTTTTCAGAACACTATCTAATTTACCAGTTTTTTCTCCAATACTCAAAATTGAATTTACAATAGGAGGAATTAGTTTACTTTTAGCAAAAACAGAACTTATGTTTTCCCCTGTCCC
>CAYZDR010000037.1:0-4169 GCA_964477425.1 uncultured Candidatus Saccharibacteria bacterium | reverse complement strand
TTGTGGAATAACAAAAACAAGCATCAATGTCCCTACAACAAGCAAAGTAAAGACAATAAAAGCAGGATACATCATCGCTCCTTTAATCTTTCTCATTAAATCATAATTATTCTCTAAATAATCCGCCAAATAAGTTAATGTATTCTGTAAATTACCTGAAATTTCCCCTGATTCAATCATACTTATATAAAATTCTGAAAAACCCTTTGGATATTTCGCCAAAGCTAAAGAGAAAGCAGTTCCACCATTAACATCATTTGCAACTTCATAAATAATGTCCTTAAAATATTTATTAGTTGTCTGTGCACTTAATGTATTTAATGCCTCCACCAAAGGAACTTTTGCTTCCACTAAAGTTGCAAGCTGACGAGAAAATACAACAAGATCTTTCCTTTTTACTCTATTCAAAAATGAAATTTCAAATGACATCCCTTTCCCAGCAGGTTCAATAGATATGATCGTAAAATTGCGTCTGTTTAATGCCTCTATTGCAACTTGCTCATTAGCAGCATCAACAGTTCCTGTTCTAACCTCCCCTAAAGTTGTTCTAGCTTGATAATTAAATTCCATTTATTTTACCAATAATTTTAGATTATTAACATTTGTAGAATAGAACTTTGCATTGTCCATAGATATAATTCCATGTCTTACAAGTTCAGACAAACTTTTATTTATTGTACTCATCCCCTCATCAGCGCTGGTCTCTATAATAAGATCTAACTGATGAATCTTGTTTTCTCTGATAATATTTTTAACAGCAACATTAACAAACATAACTTCTGTCGCTGGAATTCTACCACCATTAATTCTTGGCACCAACCTTTGAGATACAACTCCGACCAAAGAACCTGCTAATTGAGTTCTGATTTGATTTTGTTGATGAGCAGGAAAAGCATCTATAATTCTATGGATTGATTGAGCCGCATCATTTGTATGTAATGTCGCAAAAATTAGACATCCAGTTTCTGCAGCAGTAATCGCTGTCCTAATAGTTTCTAAGTCTCTCATTTCCCCCACCATCACAACATCTGCATCTTCTCTTAACATAGAACGAAGCGCACGCGGAAATGATTCCGTATCAACTCTGACCTCTCTCTGATTGATTATACATCTATCTTTCACAAAAGAATATTCTATTGGATCTTCTATAGTTACAATATGTTCTGACCTCGTATGATTTATCTCATCAATTATCGCAGCTAAAGTTGTTGATTTCCCATGTCCAGATGGTCCCACTATCAAACACAATCCTTGACTCAAACGTGTAAATTCTTTAAGCGCCAATGGCAATCCTAATTCCTTAATTGTTCGAATCCTCAACGGAATCAATCTCATCGCTATTGCAAGCTCTCCTTTTTGTTTATAGACACTGATTCTAAATCTAGAGTTTCCTTTTGACGACATTGAAAAATCTACATCTCCTCCTTTTTCCAATTCTTCTTTCTGCTTTTCATTTGTTATCGTATCAACAATTATCCCCAGTTCCTCAGCAGGAGATACTCCATATGCCATTAAGGGGACTAGGTTTCCATCTATTCTCAATGTTGGATTGATTCCAACCCCTAAATGCAGGTCAGAAGCACCCTCCTTGAGAACGTTTTCCAATAATTCATCTAATTTCTTTAAAACTTCTTGTTTATTTGCCATCACTTAAAACTTTCCTTATCTTATCCACAACCTCTGAAGGCGTAAAATGAGCTTTGATAATATAGTCCACAGCTCCCATTTTCAATCCTTTTTCTATGTTAGGTTTTTGGCTTAAATTAGTTAATAAAATAATCGGGACATCTTTTAGTCTTTCTTCCTTTTTGATTTGGGCTAAAGTTTCAAACCCATCCATAACTGGCATAATAACATCTAATAAAATAACATCAGGAATATTTTTTTTAGCCATTTGGATTGCAGACATTCCATCTTCTGCTGACTCAACTATAAATCCATCAGACTTTAATTTCGTCACGTACATATTGAGTATAAACAAATCATCTTCAACAATCAATATTCTTTTATTCTCCATATTTTTTTATTCCATTATTAATTTTAGAACTTCTTCTAAAGAAATGATCCCTTGAATTGCTTTCATAAAACCATTCTGTTTCATTGTGATCATCCCTTGAGCCGTAGCTTCTTTCAGAACATCATCATCAGAAGGTTTCCCAGAGGTAATCTGTGCAAGATTTGGAGTCATAACCAGAACTTCGTTTATTGCCACTCTCCCTTTTGTTCCCTTTTGTGAACAGTGCTTACACCCTTTCCCTTTATAAAGTTTTATCTCAGTATTTACGAACTTTTCCCTAAGTGTGTCATCTGATATCAATGCCATTTCTTTTTTGATATTATCAATAACATTTTCTGGAGCCTCTACAACTTCCTTACAATGTTCGCATATTCTTTTTGCAAGTCGCTGAGCAATAATAACATTTAGAGCAGAGGACAATAAGAATGGCTCTATCCCCATATCAATTAACCTAGGAATAGCTCCTACTGCACTATTGGTGTGTAAAGTTGAAAGTACTAAATGTCCGGTCAAGGCAGCATGTGTAGAAAGTTCTGCTGTTTCTCCATCACGAATTTCTCCAACCATTATAACATCTGGGTCTTGACGCAATATAGAACGTAGCCCGGATGCGAAAGTGTATCCAATTTTAGGGCGTATCTGACTTTGATTAATCCCTTCCATACGGTATTCTACAGGATCCTCAAGTGTAATTATATTCACTCCTTCACTATTAAGGATGTTCATCATAGCATAAAGAGTTGTTGATTTTCCTGATCCAGTCGGACCTGTAACAAGAATGGTTCCATATGGACTCTGTAATGATTTCTCAAGAATCTTCTGACTTTTAGCATCAAACCCTAAATCAACTAACTTTTTTATTCCAGCTGTCTTATCTAAAATTCTGATAACAACCTTTTCACCATCTGCAATCGGCAAAGTAGAAACTCGTAAATCAATCCCCCTACCATCAATCTCCATATGAAATCTACCATCCTGAGGAATACGTTGTTCATCCAATTTCAAATTTGATAAAACTTTTATTCTTGCTGCTACTGAAGGAGCAATCCTTTTTGCAAGAACCAAACTCGTATAAAGAAGTCCGTCTACTCTGTATCGCACTCTTAACTCTTTTTCTACTGGTTCTATATGTACATCACTGGCTCTTCCTTCAACTGCATGCTTCATAATAACAGAAACCACCTTGCTAATTGGAGCCTCTTGAGCGATTCGTTCTACTTCCTCTGCAGTAATCTGTTTTCCTTTAGATTCTTCTATCTTTTCTTGCTCTTTTTCTTCTTTCAAAATTTCCAATGCCTTACCTACTTCAGCTGTCAAACTACTATATTGATGTAGAGCTTCCTCCAACATTGCAGGGGAAGTAAGAAAAATTTTCCAATCAATCCCTTTCCTTAATGCAATAAACTTCAGTGCTTCCAACGCCCTAGTATCTTCTGGGTCAGCCATTGCGACATAAACACAATTATCAACTTTCTTAAATGGAATAAAATTATATTGAACAGCTATTTTTTTAGGAAATTCTTTAAGAATATCAACAGAAATTTGCTCTCCCATCAAATCAACATAAGGGACATCTAATACTTTTGCCTTTAATTTTAAGAGTTCTTCCTCTGTAATAATCCCTTGTTCCAAAACAATATCCTCTATCAGTCTGCCTTGCTCTATAGATTCCTTCTCAAGCACACTTAATTGTTCCGCGGTAATAAAACCGTTCTCCTTCAACAATTCTGGAATAGTTTTTGTAATAAAGCTTCTATTCATATGGGACAAATGGGTTATCTCTTCCTATATCTCCTACTTTAATAGGATATCCTTCTACCTTTTTTAAATCCACAAAACTATCTTCTAATAATATACCCAAATCTAAATCTTCAATTCCTTGAAATTGTTTGTTAATAGAAATAACTGGAGTACTATAACTTGTTGTTGCTACACTTGATTTTGAGCTTCCCTTTTTATTGAACAATAATATACCAATAGTAATAGCTACTATCACCCCTATTAAAATTAACTGTTTTTTTTGTTTTGTAGTTTGCATATATTTTTCATGAAACATTTTAACATATAAACATGTAAACACCAACGTCGTAAATGTTAAAATGTTAAAATGTTAAAATGTTAAAATGTTAAAATGTTAAAATGTTAAAATGTT
>CAYZDR010000036.1:5765-7520 GCA_964477425.1 uncultured Candidatus Saccharibacteria bacterium | reverse complement strand
TAGACGTTTATCTTTATTCTTTAATATTTATTATTTTTTTAAACTTGTAACTTTATACTTTTAACTTTTAAACTCAGTCATGTTTTACTCACTAACCGGTAAAATTCAAAAGAAGTTGCCAAATGCTGTTGTTCTTGACATCGGTGGCATTGGATTTTTAGTATATACAATTATTCCAATTTTGGCTAAACTTAATGTCGGAGAAGATATTCAACTGTTTACATATTTTCATGTTCGCGAAGACAACATGTCCTTAGTCGGTTTCCTTGAAGAAATTTCTTTAGATGTATTTAAGAAAATTGTTTCAGTTTCTGGAATTGGGATTAAGGGAGCACTTGCAGTGCTCAGTGCGAATAGCTGTGATGAAATTATTAAAGCGATTGAAAAAAGTGACAGTTCGTTATTTCAAAAAATATCAGGGATAGGAAAAAAGACAGCGCAGAAAATTATTCTAGAGCTTAAAGGTAAAGTTAATTTTGATCAAGAAGATCAAATGTCTGTCGTTGATCAAGAAGCTGAAGATGCTTTGATGCGGTTGGGATTTACAAAAAAAGAAGCACGTTCAGCACTTGGTAAAATTGATTCTAAAATTATAAAATTAGAGGATAAGATTAAAGAAGTCTTAAAAAATAATTAGGACTTACATGTTTGGCACATTTCTTCGTCAAACACTCTGGTGCTCGTTTCGACGTATCTTTCAATACGTCTCACTCCGCTCCTCGTGTTTTCCTTGAACTGCACTCAAACATATAAGTCCTATAGGAAAAATAAAATGAATATAGTAAGTGTTACAGATGAAAGATATAAAGACGTTTGGGATAGTTTTTTGATTGCCAGTGGAAGGTTGTCGTATCTTCAATCATGGCAATGGGGATCTGCCATGCAGGCATCTGGGGCAGAAGTTTTTCGTATCGCTACTGTTGAAAAAGATGAAAACGGAAATACACAATTACGTGCAATAGTAACTGCTTGGACAAAAAAAATCTCTTTCGGAAAAGAAATAATTGTTATACCACAAGGACCTGTCTTAGATTTTATGAAGCAGGACGCGTACTCCATAATAGCGGCGATGTTTGAGCACTTAGAAGAAATTGCTAGCAAAAGAAAGATGATATTTTGTAGGGTCAACGCTCCTCTTTTAAGTTCAGAAGTCACTTACTTAGGTTCGTATTTCGCATCATTAAAAAAGAAAGTTAAAGTTACAAAAAATCGTTTAGTTGGAGAAAGATTTTACAAGACAGATCTCAAAGTAGATAAACAAACAATTTCTGAAAAGTTTGATTTTAACTTAAGAAATGCGCAAGGAAGATTTGATACAGGGAGTACAAATGATCATAAAGAGATAAAGTTTTTACTTGATTCTCTCGGGGGCAAACATGAGCAGATTAATTTCTGGCCATTGGCTATGGAGAGCATGAATCAGACACCAGCTGTTATTCCTTTACAGCAAAAAGAGGTGAAGATGATACTGCCATTAAAGATGTTTTATGCCACAAAAAAAGGCGTTTGTGTAGCCGGAGTTGTTGTTGTATATTTTGGATCATCTTCCAGAGTTGCTTTTGAGATAACGCAGATGAATAACGATTTGGCAGCTTTGTATTTAATCCATAACGATGCAATTGAAGATGCGCGCAAGAATGGTTTATCACAGTATATAGTGGAAGATAATAAGAGTATTATTGCCGAACAATTAGGAAGAGCAGGGGAGAAAATGGCAGATACATGTGATATTATTTACAGGAAATTTTGGTATAA
>CAYZDR010000036.1:0-5665 GCA_964477425.1 uncultured Candidatus Saccharibacteria bacterium | reverse complement strand
TTTTGAAGTGTGTAAGGATGAATACCTGTCTTTTTTGCCAAAGCATTTATTGGAACATTATGCCCTATAGCAGATTTTATTTTTATTAAAGTTCTGAATTGAAATGCAATCATTGAGAATATATATATTGCACTAATCCGTTTTTCTAAATGATCAGCAATAAGTTTTAAGGATAGAGAAGTATCGCCATTCGCAATTGCTTCAACCGTGTTGAATACATTCTCTGTTATTGTTGTAGAAGTCAATGTAATAATGTCATTATCCGATACGGTGGGAACATTGAGAAATGCTGTCCATGAAATTAATTTCTCTATCTCACTGTCCAATCTCCATAAGTCATTTCCAACTTTTCGTATTAGTATATTTACCTGCTGTGGGGTGATTTGAATTTGGTTATCTTGAAACTTTTTTGTAGCCCATTTTTCTATCTGAAAAACAGAAGATTTAATCGTTCTTGTTTCAGAAGAAAGCGGTTTGATTTTTTTGTAGAATGCATTTTTTGAGATGTCTTTTGACTCAAAAAATATCACATGAGAAGCCATGCTTTTTGATAAATTATTATCATTCAAAAAATTAAATATAGCATCTTTGCATGAACTATCGGTGGCAAAAAAATCTTTCAAAATTGTCAGTTTTGTTTTTGATGAAAATAGTGAGGATCCGTGAAGAGAAGAAAAAATTGTCTCCAAGTGGGGAATTTCAAAACAGTCAAAAACAGACAAATTATAACCGTCCGGGTTCTTAATTAAAAACCTCTTTTTCGTATCGGATAGTTGTTGGTGGGAGAGAAATGATTCCTCTCCATGAATTAAAAATATCATGTGAGTATTATAGCACAGTTATTGAGCCGATGATTAATTTGTGATGACAAGCAATTTAATTGTGGATAAGTCGTAAGTTAAAAAAATCTATCCAATATCGGATAAGAAATTATTTTCATGTTTTGGCTAATCTATCAACAAAAATAAAGTTTTTACATTTAGTCAAGAATGTATTGTTCTTAGTTCTTGACATAGTATATTTTGCTGTTCAAAAAATGTCGTTTTTAAGGTATAATATAAATATCGGATGAGGTGTCGGATAGCGTATCGGCGGATGTAGAATAAAGACTGCTAACAAAAGAAAATATAAAATAAGTTTTTGAGTAAAAATAAAAATAAAACAAGAGAATATATTTCGTTAGCCAAGGCGGCAGAGCTCTGTGAATATTCACAGGACTATTTGAGTTTGCGAGCAAGGAGCAAAAAGTTACATGCAAAGAAATTAGGTAGAAATTGGTTTACGACTGTGGAATGGTTGGGGGAGTATTTGACTGTGAACGGAAGGAGTTTGATTGTAGAAGAAAAACGAATTGACACGAATATAGAACAAATGAACACTAATCACGAATGCGACGATATAATGGCTGTGGTAGAGAAGAGAGTATCGGATGACGACAAACTGTCTGAACCTGGATTAAGTAGGATTTCTCAGATTAGTCCCGATTCCCACCTACGCAATAATGCTACGGTGGGCGAGGCAGGATTGCAGGATGACGATGCGACGACGGTGGCGGTGGTGGCGACGGACGACGACGAGGGCGGCCGCCACAGATATTCATCGTGGCACAGCAAGGGCGCGTCCCTACACAATACGAATAAAATAAAAAAAGATGTTCTTAGTGGGGCGGAATTTTTGAAGAAAATTAGAGCGCCGTTTTCTAGGAAATTTGCAGTCGGATTAGTGATGGCATTGATTGTTGTTAATGTAGGGTTTGCAGTTGCTGGAGGCGGACAAACATCTAAACATCTAAACATACAAACATTCAAACAAACGACAGGTAAAATAATTACACATTTAGGTAGTACAGTAGATAATACAAAAGTTGCAATATCAAATACAGTAAGTTCTGTAAAACTCATAACTCATAACTTGGAACGTATAACCCATGACGGAATTGTGAATGCTACAGATTCTGTAAAAGATGGTTTGGGGGAATTTGTGTTTGTGGCTAAGGACGGAATGATGTCATTTGGAGAAACATACAAACATCTAAACATTTTAACATCTAAACAGGCGACGGACGACGACGCGGGTGAAAACATGGTTTCACCCCTACAGGCGACGGATAATGTATTTGCAAATATTGGAAATTCCGTAAAAAATAATTTTGCGGATTTTGTATTTACATTTTCTGATGGAATTGAATCTTTCAGAAATGTTCCAGAAGACTTTGCTCAGGTTGGAAAGAAAATCTCAAGTCCATTTGTTGGTGGATACAACACGATCAAATTATCAGCAAATTTGTTTGGACAAAACATAAAAACATTTAAACATTCTAACATACAAACATTCAAACAAACGACAGATAATGTAATTGCGAGCGTTGGAGGAAGAATTAAGAATGAAGAATTAAGAATTAAGAAACAATTTCAAAATATCTCAGCCCGCTGGCTGATCACTCTGCGGGGTGAAAAATCTAAAGTTGCGAATGCTGTAAATTCTGTTGGTGATAGTTTGAGGGGTCTTGTTAATGATTCAAAAGTTGCAATATCAAATACAGGGGATTCTGTAAAAGATAATTTTAGAAAGATTGCATTTACTATTTCGGATGGTATAGGTTCGTTCAAGAATGTTCCGGACGATGTAGTACGGAACGTAGAACACATAACACATAACATAAAACAGACGACGGATAATTTATTTGCAAGTATCGCAAATTCTGTTAGCGATAGTTCTGTGTTACGTAGCATGCTACGTAACACGCGAAATATAATTACAGATTTTGCGTTTATTATTTCAGACGGTATGACATCGTTTAAGAATGTTCCAAGTGATTTTGCGTTGGCTGGAAAAAAGATTTTCAATCCTGTGAAGAATGAAATTAATGGGATGATAGAAGATGTTAATAAATTAAGGTTTGCTGTAAAAGATGGAATAGAAAGTTTTAAAATAACATACGACGCGGGTGTATTCAATACGCCCCTACAGGCGACGGGCGATGCGATTGCTAATTTAGGAAGAACGTTCCAAGGAACGTTCCGAAGCACGTTTGCGACAGTGTCCGATGGCGTGGCGAATGTTCCGACGACTGTTAAAAACTTTCTATCAGATTCTGTTAAGGGGTTAGGAGAAATGTATAGTGATGCAAAGATTGTTGTAGCCAATGGTGTGAAAAGTATAACGGGTGGTATTACATACTTAACGCACAATACATCAGATGTAGGTAAAAGTTTGGTTGCGAATACGTATGGGGCAACGGCTTCTTTATGGAACAGTGTAAAAGATACCTTTTGCAAGACGGTGGATTTTGTACTTAGTCCATGGAGAGATGATGATATAAAACTTGTGGAGCTTGATCAAAAGATTTCTGATATAGAAAAATCTAAGGAAGATATACTTGGAATGATGGAGGAGGATGGGAGATCTTTGGAAGATATTATAAGCGAGTTGGAAAGTAGAAACATACAAACATCTAAACATGTAAACATACAAACAGACGACGGGACGACGGACGATGTGGTGGTGAACGATGATGTGGTGACGGGCAACGAGGGCGGCCGCGAGGGCGCGCCCCTACAGGTGACACCGACATCCACAACAACCAATCTTGTATACAACGCATTAGATGAAAGTAAGTTGCCGTTAACCGGTGGGACAATAACTGGAGCGTTGAATATAGAAGGACTGCTGACTGGGCAGGATTTAGTGTTATTGGGGTTTGCGAATATTTCTGGCGACACAGCTGTTGGTGGAGGGCTTACGGTTACGGGTCCGACAAATCTTTCAACACTTTCAGTTGCTAGTGCTTCTATCTTTGAGGGGAACATAAATGCGATGGGTGGACTTACTGCAGGAAGTTTGAGTATTGACTCTGGTGGGAATCTTTTGACACAGCGTATATATAGTAGCAATGCTCCATTGCATATAAACGCTCTTGGCGCGAGTGGAGATATAATTTTGGGAGCGGGAAGAGGGTTATTCCTTTCTGCTCAACAGACGGTGGTGGATAATAATTTAGATGTTCTAAAGGGATTAGACATTTCAGGAAATGATCTAACAGTGTCAGAAGATCTTGTTATTTCTTCAGAAGGATCCGCGGATAAGATTACTCAGAATGACGATTCTGTGACAGCATATATAGAAGGAGATGTTGAAGTGGATGGAGATCTTTATGCAGATGCAGATACATATTTGGCAGACAATATAAAAGTTGGGGATGGAACTCCGGGGAGCGCTTCTCTAACAACTGGATCTAAAAGTGGATACATCACTGGAGATTTTGAGATTGACGGAACTTTCTATGCAGCGACGGTATCAACTCCATATACAGACACAATCACAGTTGCACAAGCAGGTGGAGATTATACAACTATCCAAGCGGCAATTACAGCGTGCTATGGGACAGATGGAACTGACGGGACTTGTGGGACATTGAGTGCGACAAACTCAATTCTAGTCAGGGTTATGCCTGGGATATATGATGAAGCGGTAACGATGCAAAGCTGGATTGATGTTGTGTCAGTGGGTGGATACCAAAATGCAACAATCACTCAAGCGGATAATGCAAGTGCAGTCGTGACGACAGCGGACAATGCAAGGTTGGAAGGATTTACAATTTCAGCAACAGGAACTCCAACAGCAACGACTGTTTCCACTTTGACGACATCTCCAAATATTTTTAATAACAAAATTACAACCACAGCTACTGATACATATTATTGTATAGATATTACAACTGGTTCACCTCACATTGAGGGGAACTTCATTGGTAATGGAATAGGGTCAAGAGGAATTAGAGTTTCTGGGACAGGATCTCCATATGTTTCATATAACAATTTTTACAATGTAACTTACGATTTAGCGAACACAGGAACAGGAACTCTTTACTCTTCATATAATACATTCAGACAATCAGCCTCTACTAATATATATGTAGCAAGCGGAGCAACAATTGAAACTGACAACGATAATTACAGAATAGTTTCTAACACAGGTATTTTGATTGATCTAACTGGAGTTAGAGAATTTACAGTATCAGGGACAGACGAAGTAGTCGGAGAAGTTGTTTACATATCTGGTGCTGATACAGTTGACGAGGCAAATGCGAATAGTGCTGCAACAGTTCCTGCTATTGGTATAATTATAAAGAAAGCATCTGCTACTCGTGCACTCGTAAAATCATCAGGAATATATTATGACTCTTCTGCTCCATATACTGCGGGAGCGACTTACTACGTTTCAGATGTAACTACTGGAACTTTAACAACTTCTGAACCTAGTTCAAACGCTCAAGTTTTCGGTTATGCAAAATCTACCACAGAACTTTTAGTTATGAATGCTGGGACTGGATCTAGCGGTAGTAGTGGAAGTGGAATTGACTATAACAATGTAATAACAGTTTCTACTGTTGGAGGTGACTATCAATCAATCAATGAAGCGGTTGCAGCATGTTATGGAACAGATGGAACAGATGGAAGTTGTGGAACGCTGTCATCTACAAATGGAGCTTTGGTTAGGGTTATGCCTGGAACATATACAGAAGCTGTAACAATGAGAGAATGGATTGATGTAATTGCATCAGCTGGTCCAACGATTACGATTATTAAACAAACAACAGATGCTACTATTGTAACGACTGCTGACAATTCTAGATTAGAAGGATTTACATTAAGCAAAACGAATG
>CAYZDR010000035.1:0-7654 GCA_964477425.1 uncultured Candidatus Saccharibacteria bacterium | reverse complement strand
TATCTATTTATCTACTACTACCCTCTATTTTACTCCTTTATCACTACAAAAACAAGCAAAATATAGAGGAATACTACATAATACATACCCCAAAAGAATTCACAATTTAAATTGTGAATTCTTTTTTTAACTGTATCAAAATCAGCACAATCAAAAAAATGCACCGTATCGAATGATACGGTGCATTTTTATAATTTTCTCAGTTTTCACCTATAATATCAAGTAACAGTATTATCCAATTAACTTCTGTATGTCCTCCTGACTAAACTCCTTTTTGTAATCAATCAACTTTGGATGTTTTATTCTCCTCAATTCCTCATCATAAGTTGCCATTATATTCCTTGCCCTTTTCTGATACACTAACCAGTTCTTTTGCGAAGCAAAATCATCAAACTTATTTACAAATTCCTTTTTAGTTAATTTTCTTTTTAATTTTTTGAATTCTTTTCCAATTTCACCTGCTAATCCAGTTTCAAAAGCTCCTATTATTAACAGAATTTCTTCATACATATAATTCCTAGTAAAATCTTTTTTTGCCAAATTTAAAAGTTTTCTATATTCTTTAGCTTTTTCTAAAAATAAAAAGTCATATAGCATGTCTGTATATGCCCCATAATTTTTTACTACCACAAAATTTTTAATACAGTCTGTAAAATCTTTCCTGTAGTCTTTAGTTTCCTCTCTCGTTTCTGAAAATTTACTCATTAATTGATTGATCGTTTTAGGATCCATTGTAGCAATTCTCATTACTTTTTTGAAATCACTTTCAACTCTAATAAAATACTTTCTTACTTTTTTACCAATATCACTATTTTCTACCATTGCCAGCTCCTTTGCCATATCTACAGAAATAACATAATCTTTTGGAACAACCTTTCCTGTTTTAGCATCAATAATTTTTCCCTTGTTTAAGCCATTTTTTCCATCGCCAAATTTGGCGATGGATATAATATTCTTACCTGTTTCATTATTTTTAAGTCCATTCCCAAAATTGGGAATGGTTATGAAATAATCAAAATTTTCCACAAAATCATACTTCTTAATTCGATCTTTTATCCAATTTGAAAAGTCCCTGCCAACACCCAACCATTTATATAATTCTCTGGCATTTACAAATCTTTTCTTTTCGCCGTTAAAATCTTTTTGAATTACTTTTATATTTATTAGATCATTCATATTTTTATTATATCTTTTTATTACTTCAAAAACAAAAAACACTAAATCAACCCCTTCTCCTTCATGCTTAAAAAAGTTTTCTTTGTTATGATAACATGATCCAAAACTTCAATCCCCAGAATTTTTCCTCCTTCAACTAATTTCTTTGTTGTCACTAAATCACTCTCTGATGGTTCAGGATTTCCAGATGGATGATTATGGACAAAAATAACTGATGCAGCTTTGTTTTTAATCGCTTCTGCAAAAACTTCACGCGGATGGACAATACTAGTATTGAGACTTCCAATTGAAACTTCCTCAACTGACCAATTTCTGCTATTAAGAATTATTAAATAGAAATGTTCCTTGTGATAATTTTTTAACTTGCTTTTCATCAACTGATACACATTTTTAGGATCTATAAGCTCCTTGCTTTTGTATGGAACTGTTTGGGTGTTGATCCGACGACCAATTTCAAATACAGCTTTAATTTGCGCAGCTTTTGCTAACCCAATCCCTTTAATTTCAGATAGTTCTTCAATATTTGCTTCAGATAATTTTTGAAGGCTACCAAATTGTGATAATAATTTTTGAGATGTAATTGCTACAGATTCACCTGCAATCCCACGCCCAAGAATAAGCTGTAATAATTCTGGAACAGAGAGTGCGCGTTCACCAAGTTTAATCAACCTCTCCCGCGGTCGCTCTTCTTCCGGCAAATCGTGAATAGTAAATGTTTTTGTTTTTGTCATGTTATCTTAATTTTACCACATGTTGTTACCCTTGACGAATTGTATGGGGCTCGCTTTTATGGACTTTTTGACTGTTTTAGTATAGAATACCCATATAAATAAACTACTAAAATCACAGTAAACATGTTAGACATACTACCAAACAACCTATCAGAAAAGTTTTCAAGTCATGCTCAAAACGCCTTAAAAATGGCTATAGAAAACTCTAAAGCAAACTCCAATAAATATATTGGATCACTTCATCTTGCCTTAGGAATACTGAAAGAACACGGAAGCATCGGAGCATCTATTCTAGAAAATTCCAAAATAAAAATATCTAGCATTGAAGAAGCGATAAAAAATCTACCGAAAGAAAAAGAATGGAATCCAGTCCTTTCAACAGATCTATGCCATGCAATTGAGATAGCCTTTGAATTAGCCAACACTTTTGAATATAACTATCTTGGAACAGAACATTTACTCATGGGGATTATCTCTCTCACAAAATCAGACTTTATTAAAACACTAGAATTGAAAAGTACAGAAATTACCAACATCAAAAAAAGATTAAGAATAATAGTAGAAAGCACTGCCAGATTCCCTGAAATTGCTAAAATGTTTGACAATCCATTTAGCATGCGAAAAGATACTTCTAAAGAAAAATCTGCATTAGAAGTTTTTGGACACGACCTTACAGATCTTGCAAGGAATAATCAATTAGATTTGGTCGTTGGCAGAGAAAAAGAAGTTAATAGATTGATTGACATACTTGGACGAAAAAACAAAAATAATCCTATTCTCATTGGCGATCCCGGAGTGGGAAAAACAGCAATTGTACATCGCTTGGCTCAAAAAATTGCACTTGATGATGTTCCAGAAGGATTGATCGGTAAAAAAATTATTTCTATTGACTTGGCATTAGTGGTTGCTGGGACTATGTTCAGAGGAGAATTTGAAGCGCGATTAAAAGATATTCTTGAAGAAACAGAAGAAGATGAAGATGCTATTTTATTCATAGATGAGATTCATACCATTGTTGGGGCAGGTAGCGCTTCGGGATCAATGGATGCAGCAAATATTTTAAAACCAGCTTTGACGCAAGGAGAAATTCAGTGCATTGGAGCTACGACGATTGAAGAGTACAGAAAATTTATTGAAAAGGATGCAGCACTTGAAAGAAGATTCCAAACCATTCTTGTTGAGGAACCATCATTAGAAGAAACTGAAAATATTATTGAGCAAGCAAAGCATGTTTATGAAAATTTCCATAATGTTACAATATCCAAACGAGCAGTTAAGGCAGCCGTTCACATGGGAACACAATATTTGAATGACAGACACTTTCCTGACAAAGCATTTGATTTGATGGATGAAGCATCTGCAAAAGTTAAAAATTACAGTGCATCTGGGCAAGGCAATTTGGCCAAGCTAAAACAAATTGAACGAGATAAAAGTGCCTGTATATCTGCAAAAGATGTAGCAATCAAAAATGGAGATTATGAACAAGCAATTGTAGAACGAGACAAAGTTAAAAGATTGCAAGAAGAATTGGATAACACACAACAAACGCAACAAACGACGAAACGTCTTTCTATTTCAGATGTTGATATTGCAAAATTAATTTCAGAAAGCACAGGCATCCCAGTTTCAGAAATTGAGGACAAGGAATTATTGAATTTGGAAAAACTTGAGACAAGGATGAATGAAAGAATAGCAGGACAGCAAGAAGCAGTAACAGCAATTGTCAGGGCAATCCGTAGATCACGCGCTGGAATTTCAGACCCAAAAAGACCGATTGGATCATTCATGTTTATTGGCCCTACTGGAACAGGAAAAACAGAATTGGCAAAAGTAATTGCAGAGGAAGCGTTTAATAATCCTAAGGCATTGGTAAGAATTGACATGTCAGAGTTCTCTGAAAAGCATACAGTTTCAGGACTTATTGGAGCACCTGCTGGATATGTTGGTCATGAACAAGGTGGTCGGCTAACAGAAAAAGTAAGAAGAAACCCTTACTCAGTTGTTCTTTTTGACGAGATAGAAAAAGCCCACAGCGATGTGTTAAATATTCTCTTGCAGATTATGGAAGATGGACTACTCACCGACTCAAGTGGGAGACAAGTTAATTTCAAGAATACTTTAATACTTATTACATCAAATATTGGGACATCAGATTTCACAAAAATGGTTAGCATTGGATTTACAGATAATGACAATCCTACAAAAATATCTAGCAGTAAAGATTATGAATCTATTAAGAAAAACGCGATCAAAAAATTGCGTGCACGAATGCTACCAGAAATTATTGATAGATTTAATGCAATCATTGCTTTCAATCCATTGGGACACGCAGAGATAGAAAAAATTGTTAAGATAGAATTGGATAATTTATTTGAACGCATTAAAAAACAGAAAAATATTAATCTCAGATATGTTATGCCAATTAAAAAGTTTCTTGCTAAAAAATCTTTCGCTCCTGATCAAGGAGCAAGGAAGGTGCGCGCCATCATTCAAGAACAAATAGAAGATAAGCTAACTGATATGATTCTTGATAAATCACTTAAAAGCAATAAAGCTTATTCAATTAATTTCGTTAAAGATGAAATTAAAATTAAATAGCGAAAAAATAATTACATTTATTTTAGATTTATTATTTCCAATAAAATGTTTAAATTGTGGGACAGAGGGTCCCGTTTTTGTTTGTGATAAATGTCTTGAAAAAATTGAATTATTACAAGAACAATTATGCCCTGTGTGTGAGCAATCCAGTTTGCGCGGTGAGACGTGCAATCAATGTCAAAGCCAGCATGCGCTGGATGGCTTAATTGTTGCAACACATTACAGCAATCCGCTAGTTAAAAAAGCGATAAGAAATTTTAAATTTTTATTAGTAAAAAGTTTACATGAACAACTTGCACGATTAATAATAAAACAGATTGAGCAGAATTCAATTCCATGTAAAATAGAATTTGTAATTCCAGTTCCATTACACAAAAAACGATTAAAATGGAGAGGCTTTAACCAAGCAGAATTATTGGGAAACAAAATTGCTGAGCATTTGGATATCCATATTAGAACAGATATTCTTGTCAGAACAAAAAATACAAAAGCTCAATCTAAAATCCATGATCATGAAACACGAAATGAAAATATAAGCGAAGCATTCGTCTGTGTTAAGCCAGACGCCGTAAAACAAAAAAACATCCTCTTGATAGATGATGTTTGTTCCACCGGTTCTACATTAAATGAGTGCGCTGGAGTATTAAAAAATGCTGGGGCATATAAAGTTTGGGGAGTTGTTGTAGCGCGGGGACAGTGATTGTCTGAACCTGGATTAAGTAAGATTTAAAAGATTTACAGGATTCTGGATTACGTGATTTTTTCATCGTGTAACGACATGGGCAATTATCCCAGTCGTTCGACAGGACACGGCATGGAATTGCCCCTACGTAGATATCTACGTAGATGAATTTATTATTGTAGGGGTGAAATCATATTTTCACCCTCGTCGTTGTTCGTTCGTCGTTCGTTATTGTCAATCCTGAAATCTTGAATCGAGAATAATCTGAAAAATCCTACTTAATCCAGGTTCAGACAATGTTACAACCCCAATCCTACAACCCTCTCCACCTCCCCCAATTTCTTCCCCGATGCCATCTTCGCTTTCTCCAACCCATCTTTAAGAACTTTATCAAGATAGTTTTTATCAGCAATTATTTTTTTGTATTTTTCCTGAATCGGCTTCAAAAATTCTATAATAGATTCTGCTAAATCAGACTTGAAATCTGAATAATTTTTTCCAGCATAATCTGCCTCCAGATTTTCCACTGTTTTACCCGATGTCAACGAAAAAATTGTTAGCAGGTTTGAAAGCGCTGGTCTGTCTGCTCCAGATTTAATCTCACTTCCACTATCTGTAACTGCTTTCTTAATTTTGTTTTTAATAGTTTCTTCGTCGTCTAACATGTAAATAATCCCAAGATCGCTTTTTTCACTCTTACTCATCTTCCTTGTAGGATCTTGCAAATTCATAATTCTTGCTCCTGTCTCACCCACTTTCGCCTTTGGCAAAACAAAAACCTCTTTATCATATTTTGCATTTACAGCTTTTGCAATATCTCTTGCCAACTCAACGTGTTGTATCTGATCCTCACCAACTGGGACATCTGTCGTGTTGTAAAGCAGGATGTCTGATGCCATAAGAACTGGATAATCAAGTAACCCTGCACTAATTATTTCTTTCTGTTTTTCTCCTTTTTCCTTAAACTGTGTCATTTTGTTTAACCATCCCAACGGAGTAAAACAATTTAGGATCCATGCTAATTGAGCATGATCATGATTTTGAGATTGAACAAAAAGGACAGATTTTTCTGGATCAATTCCACATGCCAAAAACATGACTGCAACTTGTCGTGTTCTTTCTTTGAGCAATACAGGATCTTGTGGAACAGTGATGGCGTGTAAATCTACTATACAAAAATAGTTCTGACCGATATTCTGCATCTCCACCCATTGTCTGATGGCGCCAAAATATTGACCTATCGTTAGATCGCCCGATGGTTGTATCCCTGAAAAAATTATTGATTTATTCATACATCTATATTACATTTTTATAGACATTTAGCCAACACTTGACATTTTATTAAAACTATGCTATGATATATTATCGTTAAAAATCAATTGAAATATAGGCATTTTAGCCACATTTCCTCGGTCTACCGAGTGCATATCGCAATTGATGATGTTCATTGAAATCTTAAGGGAGAATTATAATGGACGAGAAAGATTATGGAGATCTTATTGATAAGACATGCAAAAAATTTAAGAAAATAAGTCCAGAAAAAATAAAGGGGATCGGAAGAAAAATGTTTGCACGAGAATATGCAAACAGAACCGATAACAATCTTCTTATCGTCCATACGAGAGGAAGTGCATTTTGTCACATACTGCCAGTCCCTTATTCAACAATCACTAACAATATCTATATCTTTTTGGATATTGTTTATAAGTTTATAAAAAAGAGTAGAATTTAGTTTAATCTGACTCGTTCTAAAAAACAAAAAGGAGAGATAAATGTCTAAAGCTTTTGAAGATTTTAAACGAAATGTTGACCCAAATTCCGGTGTTACTGATGAACTGGTTGAAATATTTTTTTGGCTACTTGTTGGAGAAAACCCCTATGACATTACTGCAGCTTTAATCAAAATCAAAGCAAATCGTAATAATTTAGCAGAGAAAATTTCACGAATATTTTTTGAATTATCCGCAAAACAAAACAATTTAATCGTACATCAACTAGCAACAAAATAAAAAAGCTAAAGAGAAAAAGCCCTTACATAGTATGTACGGGCTTTTTTACTTGTAAAAAATTATGTGGATGACCTCTAAGCCACCCACACACTATACCCCACGCTATTCTTTTTGCTTTTCGTCTTCTTCATTCTCTTCCTCCTGCTCTACTAATTCCCCTCCGCAGTCCTTACATTTTCGTGGGATTTCATCTGATATGGGACGGTATCCTGTCCCGCAATCTTCACATATTAATATCATACTATACCCTCCTCTAAAATTTTTACTCTAAAAATTCAAAACGTAACATCTCTTTTCCATCAACTACAACAGTTTCAGCAAACATATCTTTTGGTCTCGCCCATAAAGCATCTTTCCCAAATTCTTCAGAATCATAAAGTGCTCTGTAAATTACCATTTCTTCTAATGTTACACTATGTCTTGCAATGTCAACAACTTCATATAATTTACTTTTGTAA
>CAYZDR010000034.1:0-8346 GCA_964477425.1 uncultured Candidatus Saccharibacteria bacterium | reverse complement strand
GTTAGTATGTTTACGTACCCGGTTTAAAATAGGTACTAATAGAAAGATCAGCTGACATTTCTATTGCATTCTCTGTTTGTGGCATAGACAATTTAACATTCGTAACATCCATGAGTCTAACATTATTCTCTATTAGATCTAGAAATGATTTCATTGAAGAATAAATGCCTATCACACTCACAGATATTTCAACCGTAGGCAATCCACTAATTGCTTCTCCTCGCAACGTAGATGTTTTAGCTGTTAAAAGACTTTTAGACGCAGAATCATCATTTATTATAAAGGAAATATTTTGAAGGGAAACTCCGCTCTGATAAGCAATATTTTGGACTTGAACGATAAGATCCGGCACACCTGGGCTACTTGGAAAAATTTCTTTGATTTTATCTGTATTGGCATCTTTAAGAATCTTTTGTTGGGAATCTATAATTATTTTTTTTGCATTAATCGTTGTTTCCATCATTTTAGCTGAGGCAATATCATCTCTGAACGTGCTAATTTCACTTATCATAGGCTTAATTAAAAACATTCCCACTCCACATCCCACAACAATAGTTACTAATAGAACAATTATGCTAATCTTTTTCATTGTTCATCCTCCTGAATTTGCTTATTCTTCATTAAAATATAATCTTCTAATTTAAGTGTTATGTTGAAGGATATTTTTCCGTTTGTTCCTCTATTTATTCCATCAACAACTACACTGACAATATCCTCATTTTTATTAAAATTCACTAATTGTTTTGCAAGATCCATCAAATTTCCCGCATTTGCATTCAAAGTAATTATTCCGTCTTCTAATGAAGAATTCATATTACTATACCAAACAGTTGAGATTGTCTGCTGTTCCAAAAACTTTAATATTTCAGACCAGTATGCGTGATTAACAAGAGCATCCCTTATTTCTTCTGTCTGTTCCTGTAGCGACAACATCATTTCAACGTCCTCTGACATCTCAATAGCTTCCTGTAAATTATTTACTTTATCTGTGATCTCTTGGTGTTCATTTTGAACATCTTTTCTCTGAATTTGAAAAAAAACAAAAGCAGAAATTACTCCTATTAAAATAACTGCACTGATAGCAAAAAGTATTATATATTTCTTACCATCATCAACGATTCCACTTGTTGAAGCTAAATTAATTTCTGGCATATTTTATATTTCCCTCATCGCTAAGCCTACCGCGACGGCAAACGATGGTCCTATCATATTTAAAATATTTCCTAATTCTTCTGGATATTCTACACGACTCCATGGATTACTTACCATTGCTTTCACTTTAGTAACTTCTGTAAATCTTTCAGCTAACCCAGGTATCCCAGCTGATCCTCCAGCCAAAATAATTCTTTCTATCTGAGATTCTGATCCTTCCTTCTTTGAAAAAACATCTATAATTCTTTTGGTCTCTCCCATGATAATATCTACAATTGGCAAAATAACTTCTGCAACTTGTTTATTAGATCCATCCATTTTTAATCCTACGCTCCTCTTTAATTCATTCGCTCTTTTCATATCAATCCCCATCCCTCCTGCAAGCACTTTTGTAATTTCTGCACCACTAGTATCTAATCCTCTACTCACCCTGATAAATCCGCCGCTCACAACACTAATATTAGTAGCGCGTGACCCTATATCTACTAGAACTACTGTACTTTTATCATTCCCCAATAAAGATCTGATTAAGGCAAAACTTTCTGTTTCCAATGCAACTAACTGCAAATTTGAAAGTCTCGCAATATTGGCAAATTTATTTGAAAGTTCTTTGGGAATTGCAACTATTAGAACTAAAACTTTATTAGATGCACTACCACCTCCTAAAAGATCGTAGGTTTTCTTTCCAATAATATTCCATCCTAAAACAACTTCAGAAAGTGGAACTGGGACATACTGCCTTGCTTCAAACTTAATAGCAGATTCTATTTCCTGTTCAGACATTTCTGGAAACTCTATAACTGAAGTGAAAGTGGAGAAGACAGGAGCAGACATCACTACTCTTTTTGTTTTTACATTTGCCTCTTTGATAATTTTTTTCACCATTGATGCAGCTTGAGCATCTGAAATTTTCTCTGTGCTTGATTGGAGAGTTTCTTCAATCGCTTGTTTATGAACTACAGATTCCAATGAACCATACGTTTCCAGTCTCATTCTTCCGTCATTTTTTCGAGACAGTTCAACTATCTTTACACTCGTCGTCCCTATATCAACTCCTAAAACACTTTTTGTCCCCAATTTATAATTCTCCCTATACATACTAACATTCAAACATTTTAACATACAAACATTGCCGTTTCGTTGTACGTTGTTTGTTTATATGTTTATATGTTCGTCTGTTTACATGATTAATGTGCGTGTATCTCCTGCCATGAAGGTATTGATCTACAAGGGACAACTTCGTTAGATTCTCCAGATTCAGCTGTATCGTGAGGATCAGGGCTAGCGATATCAGTAATTATAACCTTGTAAATGTAAGTTTGTTTAGCGTTTGCAACATCTCCAAATGTATCAATACATGTCAGTTCTGTGATACCACTACATGTCCCACCAACGCTCACCCATGCTTCCACAATTGGGTTACCATCAGCATCTTTAACTGCTTTTCTGCTAACTGAATATTCCAAAACCGAAGCTCCAGAAGCAGTTGCTTCTCCCCAAGTTATAATCGTTCTATTTGGACATTCTCCAGAAACTATCGGAGCATCAACTGAACAAATAGCAAATGTTGTTATAGATTTCTCATCAGACCAACTTGAATCCACTGAATCACCAGTTGCCTTCAATCTATATACATATTCTTGACCGGGAGTTAAAGTATCATCTATACATCCCTCTGTATTCTCTCCCACGCTGCACGCTTCTATTGCCTCATCCCATAACTGCCCAATTTCTTTTCGTTCTACAATAAAACCTGTTTCATTATCAGAAATATCTGTCCAAGTAGCCACTATTGTATTACATGGACTTGTACCAGACGCTTCAACAGCAAAATCTGAAGGAGCGGTAATCGCCACTTGCCAATAAACATCATAAGGACTTGCATCTAAAGCTATTCCGTTAAAGCTCATCCATCCTGCATCATCAGACCATGCGTATCCAAGTAAGGGTAATCGTCCATCAACCATAGTATCTCCAACTGTTACTCCCCATCCCGGGTTTAGATCATCTGGATGAGAATGCAACTTAATCCATCCTTGCCCAGAATCATTTAGATCGTTATCGTCTCTTAAAATTATAATTCTTGCCCATCCCCTAATTTCATCTTCTAAAACTTTAGCATCACAATCATAATCTACATCTCCTTCTAAAACAGGGTATGGATCACTTGGAAACATAACCGAAGGGCTAAATGTTATCCATCCAACTTCAGAATTCCATGCACAATTTTCACAATCAACTCCATTCTTAAATCCTCCGTCACCTTCTATATAAGCTCCGTAATCAACAATTACTTCAATGTCATCCCATGTATCTCCCCTGTCCGCAGTATTGAAACTAGTCCATCCAATATTTGAACTCCATGTTGCTCTAATGACACTGCCTTGTAATATCACTGGTTCAGGAGCTTCTCCCCAGAAAACCCCAAATTCACTTGCATCATCAGCAGTTCCATTAAAATCTATCCAACCAACACTATTAGACCACGCAAGGCCTTCTAACGGATAAATATCATCCACTTGCTTTCCAACGGAAATCCCCCAATCAGAAACCGCATCTCCTGGATGTGGAAAAAGTTTTATCCATCCTCTACCTGAATCATTTCCATCGCCATCATCTCTTAAAATTATAATTCTTGCCCATCCTCTTACATCTTTTCCTAATATAGTAGCATCACAATCATACCCGGGATTGCCAGCTAAAACAGGATAATCATCACTTGGAAACATAACAGAAGGGCTGAAAGTTATCCATCCAAGATTAGAGCTCCACGCACAATTTTCACATTCCGTCCCCTCTCTAAAATCTCCATCCGTCTCTATATATGCTCCATAATTAGCACTTATCGGAACACTCGCCCACATTCCATCTCTTCCACCTGTGCTAAAGCTAATCCATCCAGAACTGGATGACCATGCTGAACCATAAACATCATTTGTTTCACTTGCTTGAGTTTCACGAATTGTTAACTCTGGAAGTTTGGGTAAAAAATATACAGCAAAAAGAACCAGCACTGTCAGTAATAGTCCCTTCTTAAATATTCTTTTTATTTCTTCTATTTTTATTTCGTTATTTTGTTTTTTCATTCAATAAAATTATACCACAATATACCATTTTGGTTAAGATAGTTATCCACATATAGTCAATTTTCAGTTACGTTGTAGGGGTGAAACCAAGTTTTCACCCGCGTCGTACGTCGTCTCTACATTATCAGATGATGACATGGAATTGCCTCTACAACGGTATTATGATTTATAGAGCCCTCATAGAGCCTCTATCGTGGTATCTATATTTATTTAGATTTCCAGTCTGATATAAGAATTTTTCCTTTACCGTAAGATTCTATTGTTATTTTTTGCCCGTCTCGCCATTTATAATCATCTATTATCTCTTTGGGAAGAGTTATTCCATAACTATACTTATTTTTCTTTGATATTTTATGCGTATATTTTTCTTTTGACATATTTTGTTTTTACTAATTAATACAAAGACTTTATAAATCCAAATATTCCCACCCGCCTTGTTTCTTTTTTCCACCACTCTGTTTAGCATACTCAGCATGACCAAAAGGAATATAAGCTTTATCACTATTGATCAAAAAGTGATTTTTCTCCTTTATGATAATTCCTCCTGTTAATAAATCTTTTTTTCTACGTTTGTTCTCTTGTTCTATATACTTTTGTAATGCTTCGGCTTTAATTTTATTATCACCCTCTTGGAAACCACTTGCCTTAGTATCATAAATTCCAATCTTTCCATTTTTGAACATTACAAGAAAATCTGGCTGAAAAGTCTTTCCCTTTTCATCACATTTTATCCCAAAATTCAAAGCCATGTGTTCGCTTCCATTCTGCCACCACCATAAAATCTTATCTTTATTTTCTTCCAAATATTCAATGAATTCCTTTTCCACTTTGCTATCAAATTTCAAAAATCCAGGTTTATATAAATTTAATCTATAATCTTTTTCTTTATAGTCATCTGTCTTAGGAAAATTCCTTCTTTCTTGAATTTCCCACTCACTATTCCATTTTTCTATTTCTTTTATCTTGTCTTTTATCTCCTGTTCTTTTACAGGTTTGAAGTTATTGACTGCTAAATCTAATAACCGCCCAATTTTTTCATAATTATTCAGACAAATATTTTGTATATAAATCGCATTATTATTTTTGAAAGGGTCTAATCCTAAAGCTTTCTTAAACCATCTCCATAAAGCTATCTTTACGGTATTCTTAGATCTCTTATAGGCATACCCATTCAAATTTTCACGAATCAAATCATCAAAAGCCCATTCTAAATCCTCTTCGGAGTATTCTAAAACGACCTTATTGTCTTCATTGATCTTAAAACTTTGAGGAATATCTAATTTTGCAGAGTCTATCCTTTCATTTAAGAATAACTCATCGCTTGCTAAACCTTTCAAAAAAATTTCTTTCTGTTCTACTTTTTTTGTATTTTGCTGGAAAAATTTAGCATTATCAAATTCATCTTTTTCAATTCCAAAATATTCGCAAAAAGTATTTTCTAATACATTATAGAATTTCATTGTAATATCCCCGAAATCAACCCTATTTCTATAATAAGATCTTAGCTTAAAATCACCATAAATATCATTTCTCCTTTTTGAAACTAGAGATTTCATTATATTTTTATTATAACTGCCTGAATTTGTGTTAAAATTTTGTAAATTTGTATAAATATATGCTGTATTCAGTATATCGCTATCATAATGTTCGGCTTCTGGCATTCTTAAAATTCTTCCTATTGTTTGAATTTCAAAAGTAACACTTTTAGTCTCTCGAAATCTAACTAAGATGTGCGCTCTTGGGCAATCCCAACCTGTATCAATTGCTTGTTTGAAAATTAAAAAATCAACTTTATTATTATTTTTAGTTAGAAATTCTTTTTCTTGATTCACTTTTTCTTCAGAAAGCCAAATTGCTAATTTCCCGTTATTAATGGTTATATCTTTTTCCGACAACCACTTTTCTACAAATTTTCTCTTATCTTCACCTTTTTCAGTGTTTGGTAATTGAATTAAAACAAGTGGATTTATGTCTTTCCCCATTTTTATAAATTCTTTTTCTATTTTTAATTTTTTTGAAAAAGCAAGTCGCATGACAGCTTCCTGAGAATCAATTTCATTATCAGTAATTTTATCCAAATTTTCATTTATAATAATCTCTTTTTTAATCATCCCTTCATTTATTACATCGTTCGGTTCTACGATAACTTTCTCATGTTCATCTTTTAATTCTGGAGTAGCACTCACTTCAATAGTTAAATGTGGTTGAATAATTTCATCGCGAAGTTCTAAGGCTCTTCCACTTTGCCCACCAGAATGACTTTCATCAATTATCAATATAATTTTTGTGTCTGCTTCCCTAGTATTTCGCACCAATTCACGAAAATTTGTAGTTTCCTTATCTTTCATTAAATTACTTTTCCATTCACCCGTATTTTTATCTTTCTGCCTTAATTTTTCCCAATTTGCAACTACTACCTCATTTTTATCAATCGTCCGTCTTGATCCAAAAAATTCATTTTCTAATAAATGACATTCTACAGCAAAACCAAATTCTTCTTTCAAACTGTCATGACTCTGAATTTGTAAGCTTCCTTTTCCTATACTCATCCATAAAAAACAAAAATCATTTTGATTGTCTTTTTTATTTTCCGAAATAAAATCTTGAATGAATTTGGACATTATAAAAGTCTTGCCACTTCCTGTTGGAGCCTTAAAAACTATAGTTCTTTTATCTATGTTTTTATCTAAAAGCAGTTTTGATTTTAGCATCAATTCTTCAACCGCTTTTTCTTGATATCTTTTTAACTCTTTACCGCTCATATTATTGAATATTAAATTTGTTAATTAAACTTTGCAAAACTTTTATAAAATTTTTAATTTGATCTAGATTGTATTCATCAAATTCTCCATGAGATGCTTTATTTCCAATAGTTAAATATGTTCTTATTTCTTCCCATTCTGTTTGTGAAATAATTTTTTCTTGTTTTAAGGTATCATTGATTTTTGAAATTTTAATTTCTTTTTGTTTATCATTATAAATTTCAATTCTATTCATTTGTGCAATTTTTTGCAATATCTTTTCCAAAACAATCCGTAAATTTTTTGCTCCATCGTCTTTATCCTCTTCTTCAAAAACTTGCTTTTTTGCTTTTTCAAAAAGCGTAAAAATAATTTCTGTTTTAACTGGAATATTCATTTTTACTATTTTATCATATACATTTAAGATCTCTTGTGGGATTGCTTCAATTTTTAAGTTGTCAATTCCTGAAAATAATTTTTTATCAACTTCATTATCAAGTGAAAAAACATACGCAACTTTTTCACCTTTAATTTTTTTTATTTTTATTAAAAAATCCTCAAAGCTTTTATCAAATAAATTAAAGTAAACACATAAAAATTTATCTTTTTTATTAGATGAACATATTTTATAATCCCCTTCCTCTATTTCAAGATTAAAAATATTTTCTTTTACACATAACATCTCAACACATTTTTTAGTAAGATCCAATCTAACTTGATCTTTATTTTTTGTTGTTTTAACCAAACCTGTTCTAAAATATTGTAAATTTCCACCCAATCCCTCAACTTTTTCCCCTTTTAAATTTTTATAGCCATTGATAACTTTTTCCAACCGTGGATGACAAACTCGCCTACAAATGCCATACTCCTGAATTTCTTTCTCGCTCATTCCTTTTTCTCTAAGTTCTTTTTCAAATCCATTCAATTCATTATTGGTGCATAAAATAAATTTCCTATTTCCCCCATCTTCCTTGTTTAGCTCTAAAACTGCATGGCCAGTCGTTCCTGATCCTGCCATAAAATCTATTACAATGGAGCCATGACTAGTTGATAGTTTTAATAAATATTGAATAAGTAAATACGGCTTGGAGTAATCAAAAACTTTTTTATGAAAAATGCTTTCTAATTGTTTTGTCGCCATTGTGCTAGAAAAAAACGGAATAACACCCAACGGCGTCCTTTTCCTCTCAATCGGATTATTTTCATTATCAACATTAAGATATTGTTTAGAATAAACTGCCCAATTTCCTTTTTTATCTTTAGAAATTTTTATAAAATCATTCTCAATCCCCCATTCGAGTTTTCTTTTGGACCACCTCCAACACGCTTTCTTCTTCCCATAGCTTGGATAAATTTCACTTTTATCC
>CAYZDR010000033.1:0-8393 GCA_964477425.1 uncultured Candidatus Saccharibacteria bacterium | reverse complement strand
AAACATGTTGAAGCTCATAATGGTCAGATATGGGCAGAGAGTCCTGGCAGAGGAGCAGGTTCAACTTTCTTTGTGAGATTGCCGATACATAAGAGGCGGGCGACCAGTTGACATAATGAGTATTTTGGATTAGGATGATACAGGAAAATTAGGAAAGTTTTTTGAAAATTTAAAGTGATAATTATGGCATAGAGTCTTAAAAATCAATTTAAGAGTATATTATAATGTTTGACTTAAAAAAATTAGAAAGAGGAGAATTTTATGAGAAGAAAAAGAAAAGTATTCATAGCCGCACCATTATTTAATGAGCTGGAAAGAAAGAGAAATACAGAGATTAAAAAAATTATCGAGAAGTTAAATTTTGATGTTTTTTTAGCCCAAGATAATGTCGGTCTTTCTTATAATATGATTAATAAAAATAATAAGAGAGATGTGCGAAAAAAGATATTTCAGTGTGATGTTGAGGGTCTTAAACAATGTGATATAGTACTTTTTTTGCTTGATGGACGTGTGCCAGATGAAGGTGGTTGTGTCGAGATAGGAATGGCATACGCATGGGGTAAAACTTGTATTGGATACAAAACCGATAATAGATCCATGGATGGTAATGGAGATAATAATATCATGATTGATGGCTGTATTGATTTTGAGACAATGACAACACTAGAGGAATTACGTCAGAGGTTAATAAAATTTTAGATGATATTCGAATTTATCTAAAAGTAGGGAACAATTGGGACCCGCTACTTTTGGATAAAAGTTTATGGCAATAAATTTTGCTAAAATTTTATATTGGAGATAGGAAATGAAAATATTTATAACACATTTAACTCTAGGAAAAAATATTTTTGCTGGTGTTGAAAAATCTGTATATAATTTAGTTTTAGGGTTGTTAGATATTGGTATTGACGTGGTTGTATACACAGGATGTTTAGGGGAAAATAGTGGCATTTCTAAAATGATAAAAGTGTATTTTAGTTTGTACTTGCAGAAAATCTTTCCCGATGACATGAGAAAAGTAGATCGTAGTATCTTGCGCCACTATAAGATAAACATGTCAAAAATCAACATTGAACTTGGCTTAATATTATTGAAAGAAAAACCAGATTATGTTTTAGTCATTGATCAACTTTGGGGGATAATTCCTCTTGCCGATGTTTTTCAGATAGATTTGAACTGTAAATTTGGTCTAGTCTTTCATATGGTTTCTAATCTTGATATTCTTAATAAAGTGTCCGAAATGCCATTTAAGCATTTATTCAGTGTTAGTCATTATTTGACTAAAAAATTATATAAGTTCTGTCCCGATTTGCAAAAAAAGAAAATTCTTCTTCTCCCAAATTCAATTCAGGTAGATGCTTTTAGTAAAGATAGACTGTTAGGTGAAGAAGACTATATTTTTTGTAATGCTCGTTTATCGCCAGAGAAAGGTATTGAAAACTTAATTTATGCCTTTATTGAAGTTTTAAGGAATACTTCAAATACGTATTTATGGTTGTGTAGTGGGCAATTTCATTTTGGTAATAACAAAAATACAATAAAAAGTATTAGAAAAATTATTTCCCAAAATCCGATATTAGAAGAGAAAATAATTTTTTTACCAATATTAGAATGGTTAGATATACCAAAGTTTTTGCAGAGATCTAAGATTGTAGTATTGCCAACCAAAGATGAAACGTTTGGGATTGCAGCTCTTGAAGCTATGGCAGCTGGCGTTCCACTTATTGCAAGCAATGTCGGGAATCTTCCTGATCTTGTTCAGGATTCTGGTTTTTTAGTTGATTATGGAAATATTAATGGAATGACTGAGTTAATGGTTAACATCCTTGCGAATAAAAAAGAAGTTTCTTTAATGGTAGAAAGAGGTAGAATTATATCTCAAGATTATGACAATAAAATTATTGCTAGAAGTTTCATAGAAACGATTATGGAGGTTTGATTATGAAAGAAAGAATAGCGCTAATAATGGCTCATCCTGATGATGTCGATATTTGGGCAGGAGGAACGTTGTTTAATAATTATTCTGTTGGTGGAACAGCATTAATTTACTATCTTTTTTGTGATAAGAAAATACGAAAAAGAGAAGCTGAAAAAGCTGCTAAAAAAGTAAATGCTGGATTAATCTTCGGTGATAAGACAACCAGTACCGATTCTTTAGTCAGAATAATTAGCGATTTTAATCCTACAATTATCATTACACATTGGGAAAATGATTGTCATTTTGAGCACAAACTTGTTTTTGGGAAGGTTATAGAAACTATACCTTTATTGATTATAGAGAACAGATTGAATTTTAACCTGTTCTCCTGTGATTGTTATAATTCAATCGGACATAGTATGATAAATCTTTTTTGTCCGACCGATTATGTAGATATTTCATCGGTATGGTCAGAAAAAATAGATCTTATTAAAACTCACGATAGTCAGCCATCGCGATATTGGATTAAAATGGTTGAACGTCAAAATAAGATTCATGGGGCAAGAGTAGGTGTGGAGTTTGCTGAGGCTTTCATCCAAATTCCAGTTCTGGGAGTTGTTAAACGAAGTTGTAAGTATTTGAGAGGAGTGGAAAGTGGGTATATTATATAATCGTGTATGTTCTATAAATATTCTTAAACAAGCATTTAAGAAGGGATTAAAAAAAAACAGAAAGGCTGGGCTTGATGGGATGACATGGCAACAAATAGGAGAAAATTTAGATGATTTTCTTCTACAGTTAAGAAAAGAATTAGTTAGTAACATCTATCAACCAATGATGCCTAAAAAAGAGATGACTTCCTTCATATTTAATCCTCAAAAAACAATAGTTTTTGATGTATTAAATACAAAAGACCGTATCGTTGAGTATGCCGTAAAAATTGTTTTATCTGAAATCTATGAAAAAGTATTTTTACCTTTCGTTTGTGCTTATCGTTCTGGAAGAGGAGAAAAATATTTTATATCTCTTGTAACAAGAAAGATTAAAGATGGATATCCATGGGTTGCTTATGTAGATATAGAATCATTTTTTAAATCAATTGATATCAAAATTTTAGTAAATGAGTTATTAAATTTTACTCAAGACAAAGAATTAACTGATATCATCAAAAAATGTCTTTTTCTTAATAATAAGAAAAAATCTATTCCCTTAGGGCATATATTATCTACATTTTTATCAGATGTATATTTGTATCCTATAGATTTCCATCTACGAACCAAGAATGTAATTAGAAATGCTGATAGTTGGCTTTTTTTTGGAAAGGATGAAAAAAATTTCTGTAAGAATATACAATTAATTCAAAATTTGGTGTCAGAACGTAAGTTATCTCTAAATTCAGAGAAAACCATGACTATATTCAATCCTGATCCAAAGAAGTTACTTATGATATAATAGGAACATGAAGATGGAAAATCAAATCAAGAATAAAATTATATTAGTTGACGGTCCAAGTTTGTTATTTAGAATGTTTTTTGGTCTGCCGGCTAAAATACCCGGTAAGGATGGAAAAAGTATTCATGGAACAGTCGGTTTTATTGGTAGTTTATTAAAAATAAACAGTTTAATAAAACCAACGCATTTGCTTGTGGTATTTGATAGCGAAACTGGTTCTTTTCGTGATGAAATTGTTTCTGATTATAAAGGAAACAGGATAAGGGATTGGTCTGAATTTCCAGATGAAGAAAATCCATATTCTCAGTTATCCAATATTAGAAAAGCTTTAGATTATCTTAAATGGGTACATTGCGAGATTGAAAATACGGAATCGGATGATGTAATAGCAGCTTATGTTAGAAACTATCAGAAAAGTAATAAAGTAGTAATTGTTTCACATGATACCGATTTGTTGCAATTAGTGGGATTAAATACAACTGTTTTTTATCCGCGAGGTAAAAAATCTATATTATATGGTTTATCCGAAGTAGAAAATAGATATGGAATAAAATCAACATTATTAGCAGATTTGAAGGCGTTAACCGGAGATAAAACAGATAATATTACAGGGATTCCGGGGGTAGGGTTAAAAACAGCCGGAAGAATTATTCAAGAGCTTGGCAATATTGACAAGATATTTCAGCAGATATCAAAAATTTATCCTGAAGGATTACGATCCAAAATTGCTAAACATAAAGATAAAGTGTATCAAAACTTGTCTTTGATTAAATTGGATCACGAAGTTAATTTGCCTTTTGACTTGTCGGCAATGTGTATACAACCAAATTCTTGGAATAAAAAAACGATGAAGGTATTAAGAGAAATAGATTTGATAAACTGAAACGGAATGCTAAATATCGTAAAAACGTCAATGTAGTAATTTCTCAATCATTAAAAAAGATTCAAAGATATAAAGAAGAAGTAAAATATTTACACCAAGCTGTGGGATATTCTACTACTTATCTTTGATTATTTTCAAGGACTGATATTAAGAAATATCGGTCTTTTCTTATAAAACATGCCTAAATTATTCAAGAAATTATTCAAGAAGTGAAGCAGTAAGAGGATTTGGTTTAGGATTATATGTAGCAAGAAAACATGTTGAAGCTCATCATGGACAGATATGGGCAGAGAGTCCTGGCAGAGGAGCAGGTTCAACTTTCTTTGTAAGGTTACCGATACATAAGAGGCGGGCGGGTTGAGAACTAACGAATTGTCACTAATGTAGGACGAATATACACGAATCACGAATGATCACGGATTTAATAGAAACAGGCGACTCTCATAGAGCCACCTGATTAGTTTTTAGCGTATGTTATATAAACGGATACCACGATGGGACGATCAAACTTTCAGGATTTTTCCCATCCCATTTAATCTTTTCATGAACAACTAAATTAGTAATAAACGATTGCCAACCGTGCTCAATTTTATTAACTCTTTCAGCTAAAGTTTCAGGAGTATTATTTTCTCTAATTGCTACTGGATACTGAAAGAAAATTGGTCCTTTATCGTATTTTTCTGTGACGAAATGCATACTTACTGCTGAACTTTTGACTTCGCTATTTTTGTAGGCTTCTATAACCGCTTGATGAACATGATGACCATACATTCCTTTTCCACCGAATTGAGGCAATGGACCAGGATGAATATTGATTGTTTTTTGAGGATCAAGTCCCTTTGCTAATTTTAACCAACCAGATAACGCTACCCATTCTGCTTGATGTTTTCTGATAATTGCTTGATATTGTTCAGCACTCCATGGAGCTGGCATATGTTCAAATGGAACTCCTAAATTCTGGGCTCTTTTTTGAATACCACCTTTTTCAAAGTTGGAAACTACCGCTATAATTGGAGCATCTAAAACACCCGTCCGAGAATTTTCAACCAATTCTTGAAAACCAGATCCTCCTACTTCTTTTGTTCCCGACGCAAAAATAATTATTTTTTTCATATTTTTATGATATACTATATGTTAAAGAGAGGCAATCTAAAATCTTAATCTACAGAGTTAACTCTGTAGATAGAATTAATTATTAAAAACACATCAACATGGATCTAAAAGAATTATTGGATTTTATTGCTTGGGAAAATAATAGGGTTAATAAAACAATTCTCAAAGATTATTCTAAAAAAGAAATAATCTTTTTTAGGGTAGTTAAAGCAATGGAGGAATTTGGAGAACTCTGCAATGAAATTATAGCGTTGAATGGTGCTCATAGAAAAGGAAAACAGAAGAAATTTAAGAAAGATGATTTATCAAACTTATCAAAAGAATTTGCTGATGTGATCCTTACAGCCCTACTTGTGGGAGACGCATTAAACATTGATATCAAAAAAGCTTTAGAAGATAGGATAAAAAATATCAAGGAAAGAAAGTATTAATCAGTAAATTTATAAATACAATAAACCAACAACCTACCAAAAACGTTAAGTTGACTTTTTGGGGGTATATGGTAACCTAATATAGATGATGGTACCAAAAAAGAATCAAATTGATCCAGAAGATAATTTCCTAAATAAATGCCCTTTGTGCGGGAAACGGGTTGATGTTGAGGTTGCCAAAGTCATTAAAAAAAGGGAAAATTCATCAATTCTGTACTTATCTTGCCCACATTGTAATGGAGCAGTATTTCTTGCAATAGTTGACGATGTTTTCTCAACTGTTTCACTTGGAGTTGCAACTGATTTTACAGTTGAAGATCTAGTGAGATTTAAGAACAAAAAACCGATTTCGTCAGATGAATTATTAGATTTACATTTAGCATTAAAAAGTAAGAAAAAAGTAATAGAAAGAAGCAGGTGAAATATATGGATTTTTTATTGAACGTACAAAAGAGAGAGGCTATCGGAAGGCAAGTAAAAGCATTGAGAAGATCAGGACTTTTCCCAATGGTGGTTTATGGTTATAAAATTGATGCTTTACCAATTCAGACTTCGCAGAAAGAATTTACAAAGATATTAAAGGATGCCGGAGAAACATCAGTTATCAGTGTTAAAATAGAGGGGAACGACACTCCTATAGATGTTGTGATACATGACATTGCTTTTGACCATTCTCACAATCCTATTCATGCAGATCTTTACAAGATTCAGGAAGATAAGGAAATAGTGACAGAAATTCCTCTTGAATTTGTTGGAGAATCAAAAGCTGTTAAAGAATTAAAATGTATTTTAGTGAAACATATTGAAAGTGTTGAAGTAAAATGTTTACCAAAGCATTTACCACATTCTCTGACTGTAAATTTAGATGTACTAGAAAATTCCGGAGATGTTGTAAGAGTTAGCTCTATTGAAACTGAAAAAGGAGTTTGCATCACCAATGATTCTAACGATGTGGTTGTCATAGCTAAAGAACCAAAGTTGATGAAAGAAGAAGTTAAAGATGTTGTTGTAGAAGAGAAGAAAGAAGAGGATGGTAAAGCCCCAGCAACAGAAAATAATGAAGAAAAAACAAAAGAAAATAAAAAATAGTTTTATTAAGAATCAATGGCGCATATGCTTTTTGGCTGTATGCGTCTTTTTGCTTTGTGGATATGTGAAAACACACACCGTTCTTGCAAAAGATAATTGGGAGATAATCCAACAGAAACAACAGGAATTAAATGCTGTTCAAAAGAAAATAAATAATTTGGATGGGGAGATACAGAAAAAGACATCAGAGATGAGTGCTACTGAAAAAGAAATTGCATTGATGGAGAACGATATTCAGATGATGGAATTGCAGGGGGAAGAGACACAAATCTTTATAGAGCAAATTGATGTGCAGATTCAAGATGTGGCTGACGATATATCAAATAAAGAAGCTGTTATAGAATATAAGAAAGATATTATTAAAGAATATTTACAGCAAATTTACGAAGAGGATAACACTACTTTTTTAGAAACATTCTTATCTGGGGAACAACTATCTCAGGCGTGGACAAATTTGCAATTCGCACAAGAACTTCAAGATAAAATTAAAGAGGCGTTAATCAAAGTGAAACAGGATAAACAGGATTTGGATAGAAATAAAAAAGTACTTGATGATCAACATGAAGAACAGAATCAATTATACATAATTCATGAAGCTCAGAAAGCAGCTGTTCAGTCGGATAAAAATCGTAAGGATTCGTTTGTTAAAGTTTTGCAAAGCAAAAAAAATAATTTGAAATCAGATAAAGAAAGTGTTGAACAAATAAAAAAGGTTTTGAAAGATGAAATTTATTCTTTGAAGAGTGCAGGTGTTTCAATGTCAATGCAATCAGCTCTTGATTTTGCACAGTTCGCTTCTAATAAGACAGGTGTTCGCCCAGCATTCTTATTGGGGTTAATGAAAGTAGAATCAAATTTAGGAAACAATATTGGATCAGGAAATTATAAAACTGACATGAGGTCTACTCAACACGAAGCATTTTTATCAATCACAAATAAGTTAGGTTTGGACCCGAATACTACTCCAGTTTCCAAAAGACCAAAGTCATATAAAGGGTGGGGTGGAGCGATGGGACCAGCACAGATGATGCCACGAACATGGTTAGGATATGAAGCAGAAGTATCAGCTTTAACTGGGAATAATCCAGCATCTCCGTGGGATACAAAAGATGCATTTACCGCAGCCGCGCTGCGGCTGTCTAGAACTGGAGCTAATGATGGGACAAGAGATGGAGAATGGAAAGCTGCAATGAAATATTTAGCAGGAAGTAATTGGGACAATCCAAAGTTGGCATGGTATGGAGATAGGGTGTTGAAGTTGGCAGCTACGTATGAGCTTTGAATAACGCCCTCACCCCCGCGCCCCTCTCCCTACTTGCTGAACAAACTTATATTTTATAAAACACTAATCTTACTATTATAAGTTTATCCTGATACTCGTCTGGGCGAGGGAAGGAATAATATAAAATACAAAATAAATATTCAAAGAATAGCTCCCCTCGCCCAGATAATAACAAACCACATTAGTATTTTTAATCAGTAATAATATTATCTAATAACTAAACTG
>CAYZDR010000032.1:7245-8808 GCA_964477425.1 uncultured Candidatus Saccharibacteria bacterium | reverse complement strand
CTCCCCTCGCCCAGATAATCTATAACCACATTAATATTTTTAATCAAAGTTAATTAAAACTTATCGCCCAAGCTGTCAGAAAAGTAGGGAGAGGGGTTGGGGGTGAGGGCGTTATCGTATTATTTACAGCGTCGTACTTTCTAACTTTTGACTTTCTAACTTTCTAACTACTATAAGATGTTCAGCGATTGAAAAAACAGTGAAAAATACCCAGTATATTCCAAGAACTGCAGGAAATTGAAGGACTATATAGATAGTAATAATAGGGAGAAAGTAAATCATTTTTTTCGTGATATTTTCTGCTGATGCTTTTTTATCATCTTTAGAACCCTCTGTTTTAGATGTTCCTGCAGACATTGTGATCTTTCCTTGCAAAAGCTGGAATCCAGCTGCAATTAGCGCTAAATAAATGGATCCCTTTATGGAAAGATTCATAAATTTGAGAAAGTTTGGATTCAAAGTTACAGGATTCTTTATAAAAGAATACAAAACTCCATTAGTAAGATCTGGTAAGCCGTGTCGGAAAACTTCAAAGATGGCTATAAGAATTGGAAGTTGGATTAACATCGGAAGGCATCCACTAACAGGATTTACTTTATTTTCCTTCCAAAATTCCATCATCGCTTTAGTTTGTTCTTCTTTATTATCTTTAAATTTATTCTGGATTTCTTTCATTTTAGGTTGGAGTTTCTGCATGACAACTTGAGACTTGATAGACTTTTTAGAAAGTGGGAATAAAATTACTTTTGCTACTAAAACTAGTAGGATGACAGCAATTCCAAGATCCCCAAATGCAAGGGTATTGTATAGAAAAATTAGTAGATTGATTATCGGTCTGATTAGAATTGTATTAAACATGGTCTATTCCTCCCTCATTGAACGGATGGCATCTGAGAACTCGTTTAATTCCTCTGAAAACACCTTTTATAACTCCAAATTTTTCAATTGCATCAATCGTATATTGAGAGCAACTTGGGTAAAATATACAGCCGTGTCGTGGAAAAAGTTTACCTATGAAACTATGATCAGGAGATATCGTTCGTTGATAAAATTTAATTAGTTGGATAATTATTTTTTTCATAGAAACAAATAATCTTTGATATTAAAAACTTAAAATCATTCTGTATAAGCTGAAAATTAGCATCCATACTTTCTTTGCGCGCTACTACAACTACATCAAAAAAAACATTAATATCTCGTTTTATAAACTCTCTTGCAGATTCCCTTAACCACTTCTTTATTTTCCCTCTAGAATATGCTTTTTTAGAAACTTTAGTACTCACAATAAAACCAAACCGGCTTATGTTATTGCTCGGTATTGCTTTTATGACTAAGAATTTTGTAGCAAAGCTTTTTCCTTGATCAAAAACTAATGCAAATTCTTTGTCCTTGGTTATCCTATGCTGTTTTGGAAGCATAAACTAAGCTGATATATTTGTTCTTTGTTTCTGTCGTCTACGCGCAAGGATGTTTTTACCACCTGGGGTAGACATTCGTTCACGAAAACCATGTCTTCGCTTGCGTTTGATCTTTTTTGGTTGGTATGTTCTCTTCATTATTTCT
>CAYZDR010000032.1:0-7145 GCA_964477425.1 uncultured Candidatus Saccharibacteria bacterium | reverse complement strand
CCTTTTTATTCTCTTTCTTGTCTTTCCACAGTCTTAGACCCATTTTATGAGTCGCAGCCTCAATAGACAAGATTTCAAAATCATATTCTTTGTTCATTACTAATTCCTGTGCGTCATCTGAAATTTTTGAAACGTGAGTAAGTCCATGAATATTATTATCTAAACGTACAAAAGCTCCAAAGCGATTTAATCTGAAAACAGTTCCCTTAACTTTTTGTCCAACTTTGTACTTACCTTCAATGTTTTTCCATGGATCTTCCTCAAGTGCTTTAATACTCAAAGAAACTCTGTTATTGTCTACATTGATAATTTTAGCCTTGGCTATGTCATCTTCCTTAACAATATCTCTCGGATTTTCTATCAATTGCCATGCAAGCTCTGAAATGTGTACTAATCCTTCTAATTTTTTGTCTTCACTAACTTTATCAAGATCCTGTCCTTTTGGTCCAAACTTGATAAATGCTCCAAAGTCAACCACTCCACTTACTCTTCCCTCAATAATATCGCCAACTTGGAAGTCATCCAGTGCTTCTTTACGTTCTTCTTCAAAAATAGCTTTTTCTGAAACAATCAATTTCTTAGCATCAGCATTCACGTCTATAATTCGCACAGAAAAATCTTTTCCAATATAATCTTTTAGCTTTGATAGAATCTTGTTTTTATCACTATCTTCAACACGTGGGTAATGTTCAGGCATCAATTGTGATACAGGTAAAAATCCATCAATACCATTAACCTTAATCATCAGACCACCTTTGTTTGCGAAAAGTATATTAGCTTTAATAGTCTCTTTACTTGTCATCTTTTCTTGTAGATCTCCCCATGCCTTTTCAAGTCCAGCTTGTCTGAAAGATAATTCCAATAATCCTTTTTCATTGTCTAATTCCTCAACAACCGCTGTCACTCTATCTCCAATATGCATATCTTTAGTGGAAACTAGGCCAGTTCGTAGCTCTTCACCTCTAACAACTCCTGCTCCTAACCGTCCTAAATCCAAATAAATTGCATTAGATCCAATGTCAAAAATAATTCCATCAATAGAATCGTTAACTTTAGGTATAATAGCAACTTCCTCTTCTTTACTAAGAAGTTGGTGCATCACATGTTGTTTTTCTTCTATAGCGTTCATAATGATCAATATAAATCATTTTTTGCTTTTTGGCAAGAACTTCTGCTATAATACATTCATGGAGAACAGAAAAGACAAAAGAGCAGAGGAAGTCCTAAAGGAGGAACTTTCCAAAATAATATACAAAGAGCTTGATTTAGAGTCGGGGATTTTAGTAACTCTGACCAAATTAACCGTGTCTAATAATCTACAATCTGCCAAAGTATGGATCAGTGTCCTACCTGAAGATAGAAGGAGTGGGGTCATGTGTCATCTAAAAAAACGACTTCCATATTTCCAACACTTACTCGTTAAAAAAATGAACATGCGATGGGTACCGGAGATTATTTGGGTAGAAGATGTTTCAGGAGAAAGGGTGGCGGAGATTGATAATATTATTGCAGAAAATCAGGAATAAAATTTCAAAATCCAAATAAAAAATTTCAAATAAATTTCAAATAAAAAATAAAAAAGATATTTATAGTTTGATATTTTTAATTGCCTTGAAATTTGGATTTTGAAACTTGAGATTTATTTGTATCTTGTTTCTTGGTTATTGTATCTTAAACTATATTTATGTATAACCTAACACAAAAAATAATAGACTGTCGTCAATGTAGCCTCAGAAATGGCTGTAATAATGTAGTACCCGGAGAAGGGGATCCCAATGCTGATATTATGATAATTGGTGAGGGGCCGGGGAAGAATGAGGATTTGCAGGGGAAACCCTTTGTTGGTGCGGCTGGTAAATTTCTCAATGAGCTATTGGCAAGTATTGATTTGAAGCGAGAAAACGTGTATATTACCAATGTTGTTAAATGTCGCCCACCGAAGAATAGAGACCCTCTCCCAGAGGAGATAGAAGCGTGCAGGGAGTGGTTAAATCAACAGGTGGTACTAATAAAGCCAAAACTGATGGTTTTGCTAGGACGGCACGCTATGTGTAGATTTCTGCCAAATCTGAAAATATCTGAAGCACATGGGAAAGCATTTAGAAGAGAGTTGGAAGGAGTAGGTTCGCAAGTATTCTTTCCTGTCTATCATCCTGCGGCGGCGTTGTATAATGGAAGTATGCGGGTACCGTTGTTGGAGGACTTTGCTAGAATACCAGCGTTGATTAAAATTATAGAGAAGAGTTAATAAAGAATATAGAATTAAGAATGAAGAATTAAGGGAAGAAAGCTTTATTCGGATACTTAATTCCTAATACTCTATTCTTAATTCTGTGTACGTTTGGCCAGATGGCGGAGGAGCTACGCAACGGTCTGCAAAACCGTGTACAGGGGTGCAAATCCCCTTCTGGCCTCAAAACTCAATGTACAATTATCAATGATCAATGATCAATGACGTCGTCGCCGGCATTGATCATTGAAAATTGTACATTGATAATTGATTATGCCTGGGTGGTGGAATGGCAGACACGAGAGACTTAAAATCTCTTGAACGCAAGTTCGTGCGGGTTCAAGTCCCGCCTCAGGCACTATAATTAATGTACAATGTGCAATTATTAATGATCAATTACGACGGGTGTTACGTAATATGCTATGTAACAAGGAGTTTTATTTGACAATATCACAATAAAACTTGTGTTAAATTATAGCCTATGCTATTATTGAACTACACTTCAATTTTAGCAGATAGGCTAAAATTTTATGTAGATAGAGCGGAAATTAGAGACTACCATTTTTAGGTAAACCACCGTATTACGTAGTATGCTATGTAACACGGTGGTTTTTTAGGATAAAATATGACAAAACCAAAAAAAGTCATTGTAATAATAGGATTGCTTTTGTTTATAGTTTTATTAACAGCTATGTAGAAATATCTGTTGATCAATTCAACAAGAGGTTTAAATAGATCTGTTTTATCTTATTAAAAAAAAGGGACATTGGTGTCCCTTTTGCTAAATTGTTATAGACAAAAGTTATTAATAATTTTTATTCTTAAAACTTTTATCTAGATTAATGAACTAGAACTAATAATTTTTAGTAATATGTTTTCCTCGATTTTTTATGAATTTATTACAAAAATCTTTTATTTGCTGATCTCTTTTTGGGATTTGATAAAATCCTAGCCACGCTATAATGATAATAGAAAACGTTCCAGTTATTATAAACAAAAAACTCCCATCTAATAAGTGTACTAAATTAAGCATTTTTATTATCCTCCTTTTGCTGTTTTCAGAACGATATAATATTTTCTATTAATTGACAAACTATTCTACATAGATATTTTTATATATCTTTTGCGGTTTTTTCAGAATTAACAACAAATATTACTAATTTTATCTAAAAAGATAAATTTTCCTCCTTTTACTGTATATACAAACTAAGATATCATTATTTCAATTTAACTATCTCAAACTCTATTTTTCATAAAAAATGTCGCAATTGGCTTTGAAAAATGTCGCAATAAAGTCTCTATTTATAGCGTTTTTGTAGATCACTACATTAAAAATGTCGCGAATAGCGTTGTAAAATGTCGCGAATAATGATATAATTTAGATATGGATAAGAAACGAGAAAGACAAGATAAAATAACTTCTTTTATAGAAGAAAAGACCGAAGTATCAGTATCTGATATTTTGTCTTTTTTAAGTATTGATATTGATAGGAAAACCTTACAAAGAGACCTAGAAGATTTAGAAGAAAAACTTTTGATTTTTAAAAAAGGTCTGGGGAAAAACACAGTTTATTCTCTATCTCAATATTACGAAATCTTAAAAGAAATTGATGTAAAAAGTTATTTTGAAACCTCATATTTGAAAAGAGAGGTAAAAGAAAATTTTAATTTTGAAATTTTTAAAGTTTTAGAAAATAGTATTTTTACTAAAGAAGAAACTGAAAAAATAAAAAGTTTACAGACTGAATTTATAAAAAACTTTTCAAAATATGACAGCCAAACTCTTATTAATAAAGAATTTGAAAGGATAATGATTGAGTTTTCTTGGAAATCTTCGGCTATTGAGGGAAATACCTATTCACTTTTAAGCACAGAGGCGCTCTTAAAAGAAAATGTTGTAGATGAAGGAAAGAGTAAAGAAGAAACTCAAATGATCTTAAATCATAAGGACGCTTTTAATGAAGCAATCCAAAACAAGCAAAGATTTTTGAAACTTAATTTTTCTGACATAGAATATTCGCATAATGTATTGGTCAAGAAACTTGGTATTGCAAAAAATATTAGAAGTGAATCAGTTGGAATTACTGGAACAAAATATAAGCCACTTGCCAATTCTCATCAAATTAAAGAGGTTGTAGAAAAAATGGTGACTTTGATAAATAAAAAAGAATTATTTTTTGAAAAAGCTTTTTTAGCCTTGATTCTACTTTCTTATATTCAAGCTTTTGAGGATGGAAATAAGCGAACAGCGAGAATGATTTCTAATGCTATACTGTTGGCGAATAACTCTATTCCGCTTTCATATAGGATTGTTGATGTAAAAGAATATAAAAAGGCGAGTTTGTTGTTTTATGAGATAAATAATATTTCTTATTTTAAGCAGATATTTATTGATCAATTTAAAGATGCAGTAAAAAATTATTTTAATTAGCCTTGTTACGTAGCGTGCTACGTAACAAGGTGGGAATTCTTTTTGACAGTAAATGATAAAAGAACTATGATAAATATGCAATTATGCGTTTTATAGGTGAAAATTTTGTTTTTATCCTTCTGAGCGCCACAGCTCTTATTTTTTTAATATGGATAACCTATCTGCAAATTCAATTATCTGAAACCAAAAAGCGATTAGATAATTTTTGCATAGGAAAAAGTGGGAAGAATTTAGAAGAATTGATAGTATGTTGCAGTAAAGGAGTAGAGGAACTGGAAAACAAGAATAGAGAATTATTGAAAAAAGTGGTTGAAAACAATAATATAGCATTGAATGGGATTCAACACGTGGGGGTAGTAAGATTTAACCCATTTAGAGATATTGGAGGAGATCAAAGTTTTTCCATAGCACTTTTGAATGCCCATAAAGATGGTTTAGTAATCTCCTCATTATTTACCGAAAGCGGAGTGAGGATCTATACTAAGTCAATCAATGATGGGACATCTAAACATCAACTGTCGGAAGAAGAAAATAAAGCTATTCAACAGAGTTCAAAAAGTATAAAGTCAGAAAGTTAAAAGTACGACAAACGACGTCGTCATTGATAATTGTTCATTGATCATTGTACATTGATTCCATCCGCCGAGGTAGCTCAGTGGTAGAGCAAAGGACTGAAAATCCTTGTGTCGGCAGTTCAATTCTGCCTCTCGGCACATTATGTCTGACAAATTAAAAATTATTAAACTTCCAAATAACATTGCTGTACGTAATCTTTCTTCAAAGATTGATATACCTGTCGGCAAAGTTATTGCGGAGCTCATAAAACATGGGATACCTGCCTCTATTAACGAAGAGGTTGATTTTGATGTTGCTTCAATTGTTCTTGAAGGGCTTGGTTTTCAAGCAGAAAAAGCGGAGAGCACTGAAAATAATTCTGACAATTCTGCAAAATTAGCAGATGGTCAAAAAAAGCGACCACCAATTGTTGCAGTTTTGGGACATGTTGATCATGGGAAAACTACATTGTTGGATACTATCAAGAAAAGTAATATTGTTGATGGGGAATCAGGTGGAATTACTCAACATATTAGTGCATGTCAGATAGAAATTGAGGTTAATAAGAAAAAAGAAATCATAACATTTTTAGATACCCCTGGGCATGAAGCATTTACAACCTTGCGCCAGAGAGGAGTTAATGTAACAGACATTGCAATCTTGATCATAGCTGCAGACGACGGGGTGATGCCGAGAACAGTTGAAGCTATTGATCTGATCAAAAAATCTGGAGTTCCGATGATTGTTGCTATAAATAAAATAGATAAACCAGATGCTAATATTCAGAGAGTAAAACAGCAATTGGCTGAGCATGAAATTATGTTGGAAGGATGGGGTGGAGATGTTCCAGTTGTAGAAGTGTCTGCAAAAGACAATATTGGTATTCCAGATTTATTAGAGATGATTGTTTTGGTTGCTGATATGAAAAAAATAACTGCAAATTTTGATATTCCAGCACGTGGGATTATCCTTGATTCTAGATTAGATCCAAAAAAGGGAAATATTGCTGTTGCGATCATTTTAGATGGAGTTTTGAAAAAAGGAGATGCGATTATCGTCGGAAATACACACGGTAAAGTAAAAAAATTAGAAGATTTCAAAGGAAATGTTATTAAAGAAGCTGGACCATCTTATCCAGTTGCTATCATGGGTCTAAAAAATGTTGCAGCAGTGGGGGAAATTCTGACTGTTGAAGGGAAAATTTCTAGAAGTAGGATCGCTGAACTTATTGATAAAAAACGAAGCATGAGAATTGGGAAGATGAAGCCATTTACTGCTGATAGAATTTTATCTTTTTCTGGAGAGGAGAAAGAATTTAATATTATTTTGAAGACAGATGTTCCAGGATCTTTAGAAGCGATCACAGAATTTGTTAATAGAATTTCAATTCCAGATGTTAAAATCAATGTGATAAAAAGTGGAATTGGTGGACTGACACAGGAGGATGTTCAGATGGCGAAATCCTCAAATGCTATAATTTTTGGATTCAACGTTGGGGCTAATGCAATTGTGCAGAAAACAGCAGAGAGAGACGGCGTCGTCGTTCGTGTTTTTGATATTATATATGAGCTCATGGATGGGCTAAAAGAAGTTATTTCACAATGGCTTGGAACAGAGATTATAAAAGTGGAAATTGGTAAAATGAAAGTAAAAGCATTGTTTGGTAAATCTAAGACAGAACAAGTTGTTGGAGGAAAAGTTGCATCAGGAAAAGTGAAAAAAGGATGTGTCGTGGATATTTTCAGGAATAAAGAACTTCAAGGGTCAGGAGTAGTTAATGAGATAAGAAGTGGGAAACAGGTTGTCCAAGAAATTTCTGAAGATAATGAATGTGGGATGAAAATTGTTAGTAGTATAGATATTCAGGAGAAAGATGAACTGGTATTTGGTATTGAGGAAGAGAGAAAAAGGACAATATAGAACGAATTG
>CAYZDR010000031.1:0-9395 GCA_964477425.1 uncultured Candidatus Saccharibacteria bacterium | reverse complement strand
CATATTGGTCAAAAGTTGCATTTTCATGTTTTCCACTTTTCACACATATTTCGCCTTGACATGTTTTCAATGATCGTGTATCATATATTTATTGTTTAACTTCATGATTATTTTAATCGGTGTTAATACAAAGGAGGGGTTATGCGAATCTATGCTGTTTTTTAACGTTTTTCTTAATTAATGAAGCGTTAACCATTAGTATAAAATGCATAAATTATGGGAGGAATTGCCTTTGAATGTAATTGGCATAGTTGTACGGATAATTTATTCTGCATAGTAAATTATCCGAAAAGTAAAAAATGGTGATATGTAGAAAAAGAAATAAAGACACCCAAAATGGGATGTCGTTGTTGAACTGGTCGTTAACAAGCTATCAGCAGTTAAGCCCAGTCAAATAACATAAAAAAACACCGACCTGAGGGTCAGAAAAACAGAAGCGACCTAGTCTAAGAGACTTAACTGCTCCTGTTTTCATTTTGTCTAAATAAAATTCATTCCAAATTCAAAAACGGTCCATCAACACATAACCTTCTCCCATCAGGAGAAGCACAACTTCCACAGATTCCCACTCCGCATTTTGTAATATAATCTATAGAATTATAAATTTTGTCAGGAGATGCAAATTTCTTTTCTATTTCAACTGCAGATTTAATCATTTGTTCTGGACCACAGTTAAAAAATATTATATTCTCATCTAATTTCATTTCTCCTAATTTTTCTTTTAATAAATCTGTCACAAATCCATGATATCCTTCACTACCATCGTCAGTCGCAATATAAACATTTGAATAATCTTTTGCTTTTTCTGTATAGAAAAGATGATCTTTATCTTTTGCACCTACAAATAACTCTGTATTATTAAAATCCCTTGAGATCTGATAGACAGCCGCCATTCCACATCCTCCGCCCACTAAAAATATTTTTGGGTTTTTCTCAATTTCTATCGCATTGCCATGAGGTCCTCTAAAATATACTTCTGATCCTTCCGACAGACTTGTTAATTTTTTTGTGAAACATCCTTTAGTATAGATCATGAGAGTTAGCGGATCATTGTCTAGAACAGAAAATGGTTTTTCTCCAACTTCTGGAATCCATGCAAAAACAAATTGTCCGGCTTGTATTTTTATATCTCTATCAAATACTATAATAGATAAATCATCTGCTAATTTTTTATTTTCAATAATCTTGTATTTTTTGAAATTCATATTTATATCATCTCTCAAAAGTTTTACAGCACTATGTGTTTCAGTTTTTACATCTTGATCTAATGCTCTAAAATATTCTTTTAGCTGTTGTGTTGAAAGACCGATCAGCGCAGAGCCAATTCCAAAAATACTCGCCCCAGCTTTCTGATATTCTTTTATATCTATGTCACTGCTAATACCACCACATCCTATAATCGGGATATTTACAGCTTCTGAAATTTCTTTAATACACTTTAAGCCAATTGGTAATATACCTACACCAGACATTCCACCTTTTTTATTCGTGAGAACAGGATTTCCATCCACGGTATAATAGCCGGGACCAACTGTGTTGACCGCGCAAATTGCATCAGCCCCTCCCGCGACCGCAGCTTGAGCAATAACTCCAATATTAGGAACATTCGGCGTAAGTTTTGGGATAACAGGAATATCTACAGCATTTTTAACTGCTCTTGTTATGCTTTCTACAAGATTAGGATCTTGACCGATAGCCATTCCATATCCGCTCGCATGTGGACAAGACAAATTAAGTTCCAATCCATCGGCAATTGGAGCAACTATTTTTGCAACTGAAACAAATTCTTCTGCATCTTTCCCAAAAATAGAAACCAGCAGAAATTTATCCTCTGGTATTTTTATTCTGGATATTTGCTTTACAAATTCTTCTGCACCAGGATTAGTAAGCCCAACAGCATTTACAAAACACCCGGGGGCATATTGCGATAAAATTGGCTCTCTATTTCCATCACGTGGAACAAGACCAATACTTTTTGTCGTAATCACTCCTATTTCAGGAATCTCGTTAGCAATTCTTTCAATAACTTTAATATTAGTCGTAACTATTCCAGATGGAATAGTAAAACATCCTGATATATTTTTTCCAAGAAATTTATTTTCCATTCACTCCAAACTTAAAGATTCTTGCCAGTGCGATGGAAACTTACCAGCTTCCTTCATCGCCAGTTTTACATCATCAATCATCATTTTTGTAGCCTCTCTTGCAGCTTCAACAAACTTTTCAGGATCTCCATCTCCATACTTTTCATAAGCAAAAATTATTCCACGAGAAGAATTGATCACTGCTCCATATCCATCATCATTAAAACAATTCATTGCATCTTGTGCTCCTCCACCTTGAGCTCCATATCCAGGAACTAAGAAAATTGAATTAGGCATAATCTTTCTCAAAATTTCTGCCTGCCTTGGATAAGTTGCCCCCACAACAGCTCCAATTGAAGAATATCCTCTGATCCCTTTATATTTTTCCGCATATCTATTGACAGTCAAAGCGATAATATTGAACACTTCTGTTTCGTTTTGTTCTACCACTCCCAATTGCTCCAACTCTTCTTTTTCTTCTAATGTCATCTCCACCAATCTATCCTGCAATTCTCCAGAACTTGGGTTGCTTGTCTTTACTAAAATAAAAATTCCTTTCCCATGCGCTCTACAAACATTTACAAAAGGATTTAGTCCATCTGTCCCAAGATAAGGATTGACTGTCATTATGTCCACATCAAAAGATGGAATTTTTGAATTTCCAGTTTGGACTACTCCCAAATGCCCATCTGCATACGCTTGAACTGTACTAGAAAGATCATTTCGCTTTGCATCTTCAATGACGATAAGCCCTTTTGAACGAGCATAGTCCACCGTGTCCTTCATCGCCTGAACACCTGCCGAACCGTACTTTTCAAAAAATGCCATCTGAATTTTGATAGCTGGAACAAGATCCCAAACAGCATCAACAATCCCAAAAGCAAACTGCCTAATCGCATCGGATGCATCTTCTATTGAATCCCCATTTATCAAATGCGCTGGAATTCTTTCAAAGAATGGATCAATTCCAACAACACATGGGTTCTGTTTTTCATCTATCTTGTTTAATAGTTTATCCGCCATCGTTTCTCTAGCAACCAACCATAAATCTTCAACTCCATATTTTTGAAACTCTTCTTCTATTGCCAACCCTATTTCTTTAGCTGGTTGTACTTTTTTGTACATAATTGGCAAAATTTCAACAGCCGAACTCATCTGATAAAACTTCACACCTTTTTCTTGAATAGCATCTTTCACGCTCATCCCGTTATCTCTTTTTTCCATTCTATTCGTTAAACTAATCACAGCAGAAATTTCAACTCCTGCCTCTTGAAGATTATCCACAGTTCGTAACAATGAGCCACCCGTCGTTGTTACATCTTCAATAATAACAACTTTTCCTTTTGGCATTCCAACAAAAGATTTATCTTTTGGATTCCCATGATCTTTTGGCTTAGCCCTACCCATCGCAAGAGCATGACTTCCCTGATAATAAAAATCAGATTTCTGTGCCCATTTATATTGAACAATAATCCCTAATTTTGTCGCTCCTTCAGGAACTCCATAAAATGTATTTGCTTCTATCTCATTATCCTGTGCGAATGCAATCACAAAATCAGCTAATTTATCTGTCATCCAAACATCTTCAACTACATCTCTAAAATTAGCATAAAAATATGACTGCCTCCCAGATTTCAATGTTATTGGATCTTCAAAAAATCCATAAATATTATTTTCAACAACAAATCTATTAAAATCCTCTTGATTAAAATTTCCCATATCTTGTTTAATTTAAAAATTAATATCTTTCAGTCGCCGAAGCCTTGGTGAAGGCGACCCCCGCTCTCAATACTTTTATTTCATCTTTTTCAACTTTCACAATTGTTGATGGCAAAACTTTTTTTAATTCTCCAACATCTAAAATTATACTTACTAGTTCCTCACATTCATTAAAATCCTCAAAACTTTCCTCTATTTCTTTTACAGAGTAGCATGCTCCCTGCCCGCTAAAATTTGCCGAGGTAGAAATAATTGGTCCTGCCAATTTCTGTGATAATTCCTGTGCCCACAAACAATTTGGGACTCTTACTGCTATCGTATCGTCTTCTGCCATAACATCTTTTGCAAAGTCTGTATTTTTAACTTTCAAAATTAAACTTAATTTCCCTACCATATCATCTAAACATTTTACAGAATATTCTGGCCAATATTTATTCCCTAATTCTTTCTCTTTTTTATTCATGTCAAAAAAATTTTCTGCCATTTCTATGTCTGCTACAATAACTGGCAAAGATTTACTTTTGGCTCGTCCCTTAATAGAAAATATTTTATCCACTGCATCCTGATTACGCGCATCGCACCCCATCGCATAAGCAGTATCTGTTGGATAAATAATCACCCCACCATTTTTTAAAACACTGACAGCTTGTTCTAAAATTTCGTTGTTTATTGTATTCGTGATTCGTATTAATTCGTTCTGCATTTGTGTAAATTCGTTCTACTTATAAAAAACATAAAATACTTTTCCCACAATTCGTCCGAAGATTTAAAAATATTATCCCCCATAAAATAATCTCCTAAAACTTCATGTAGTCGTGTCAATTCTTTTAATCTCGACTTATTCTTCGGATCGTCAATAGTCAAGCTCAATAATTCTAGCCCACGATAGAAAGAGTTCTCGCTGTATGCCTTGTTATCTTTATGCTTCCAGTTTATCGCTCTCCCAATTTCACTCCCCACGTTCGCAAGCTGTTCAGGAAGACTAAATTCAAACCATCTCCCATTTGCCAATTCTTTATGTTGATAATTTAACACATTAAGTTCTCCACTATTTTAATTATTTTCTCCTGTATTTCTGGATCATCAACCCCACGACTTTTATTGTTCTGCCATGCACGCAAATTTATCATTGAGTCAAATTCAATATCATATTTATCATTTTCTACATAGATGTTAATCCCCCAAAGATTTTCTTGTCTTGATCCATCTTCAAGTAAAAGTCTCTCTTCATCAGCATGTAGTTCTCCTCCTATTGCCATAATCTCTTTTTCTACATCAACAACACCCTTTACAAAATCACCAAAAGGACACTGATGCTTTTTTAGTTCTTCTAATTTGATTTTATTGTTTATTATTTGCATATTGTTATAAATTGTCTGAACCTGGATTAAGTAGGATTATAAGGATTTCCAAGATTCAGGATTACATGATTCATCGTGTAACGACGCGGGCAATTACTTGGAATTGCCCCTACGTAGATATCTACGTAGATGAATTTGTTTTTTATTTATCATTGTAGGGGTGAAATCATATTTTCACCCGCGTCGTCGGTCGTTACGACGTCGTTCGGTCGGTCGTCGTCAATCCTGTAATCTTGAATCTGGAAATAATCTGAGAAATCTTACTTAATCCAGGTTCAGACAGCGTTTATCTATCTTTAATCTATATTATCATCTCCACACTAAAAATCAACCCTTGCCTTCTGCCATCATTGATGCCCTAACTAGTCTAATCTCCTCATAGGAAAAGTCGTCTCCCAACAAACTTTTTACTGGACTAAGAGCTTCTATACTCCCTATTCTTATAAAAGCGTTTGATATAATTTCAGAACGATCTGGAGAAATAAATTTACTTAAATCAGAACTTGGAATACGTTTTTTTGCAAAAAGATCACTGATGTGTGTAAAAATAGTGTTCGGAGACAATCCACGTCTGTGTGCAATTTCATCAATACTTAACCCATTTTTGTACAAAGCATAAGTAATGGCAACCGTATCTGAATCAGATTTGTATCCGCCACGACGAAACATATTTTTTTTAATTTCTAGACCCTGCATCCGCGAAGAAATATTTTTGTCTCTACAATATTTATTGATCGCCGACAAAAGAAATTGTCCATATCTTTCAAAATTCTTTTCACCAATTCCTGAAATTTTTCTCAAATCATTTGAAGTTAAAGGCAGATATGAGGACAGATCAATTAGAACTTTATCTGAAAAAATAATATACGAAGAAACACCTTCTTGCTCTGCAGTTTTCTTTCTCCACGCTTTCAAGAAATCAAATAATTCTATTTCATAATTTAACTCTCTCTCAATTTCTTGAACTTCTTTTATTTTAATAATCACTTTCTGCTTCCCCAATAAAATATCTTGTGACTTTTTGTTAAGAACTAGCGTCGGATATTTACCAGTTTCTCTTTTAACAAGTTCTCCATCAATCAATGTGTCAATTAAATTTTTAATCTCATCCTGCGTTTTTTCTTTCATGATTCCAAAAGTAGATAATGACCGAAACCGTTCTGTCTTTTCAGATGCTGATCCTGACAATATTTTAGTGATTGATGATACACCAATTGGATATGGGACACGGAAAATACATGATAAAATTTTCTGCGCTTCAATAGTAATATTCTGCTCCTTAATATCACAAGACAAACAAATATCACACTTCTCTTTGCAATGATAATCATCTCTATTCTCACCAAAATAATTCAAAATATATTTATGACGACATTCTAAATTACGTGCGAATTTCTCCATCTCTTTTAGTTTCTGAAAAGATAATTCTTGAAAAGTTGCATCTTCAGATTGAGAAATCAAATATTCTTGAGTGACAACGTCTCCACTAGAATAAAATAAATGACAATCTGATGGCAGGCCGTCTCGGCCTGCACGACCAATTTGCTGATAGTACCCCTCAATGGATTTAGGCAAGTTAGCATGTATAATAAAACGAACATTAGATTTATTTATCCCCATTCCGAAAGCAACTGTTGCAACCATCAAGTTTGTATTCTCCTTCAAAAACGCATTCTGATTCGTCGTCCGTGAAATATTATTCATCCCCGCGTGGTAAGGCAAATTGTGATACCCCATTGCATTCAAAATTTGTGAAATTGAATCAACCTTTTTTCTAGTAGCACAATAAATAATACCTGATTCATTTTTTTGCTTTTCAAGAACATTGATAATCTGTTCTACTAAATCCTGTTTTTTATGAACATACAGAGAGAGATTTTCTCTCTCAAAACTTCCGATCATCGGAATCATTGTGGAGCTTAACTGCTTAACGATATCCGACTGAACTTGTTCAGTCGCCGTCGCTGTCAAAGCAACAAGTGGAATATCTGGAAATAGAGATTTTAAAATGGATAGCTTGCGATACTCTGGGCGAAAGTCATGTCCCCATTCTGAGATACAATGTGCTTCGTCAACAGCAATCAAGGAGATATTTAATGTTTTCAGAAATTCCTGAAATTGACCAACAAAAAAACGCTCTGGAGCGATATACAAAATTTTTATTTTCTGATCTTGAATATCCTGACAAGTTTTATTTTTTTCTTTGACAGAAAGTGTAGAGTTAAGATAAGCGGCTGGAATACCAATTTCATTTAATTCATCTACCTGATCTTTCATTAGCGAGATTAACGGTGAAAAAACCAAAACAATCCCATCGCGCATCATAGCTGGGATCTGATAAATTAGTGATTTACCTCCTCCCGTAGGTAAGACTACTAGTGTATCTTTTACCCCCAATATATTTTCAATTGCCTCTTTCTGAAAAGGTCGGAATTCATCATAACCAAAATATTTTTTAAGTATTGTTGTCATTATAAATTCTCTCCTGCTAATTGTCCACAAGCTCCTGATATATCTCTCCCAAAAGATTTTCTTATAGTACAAACAAAACCAGCAGACTGAATTCTATTTTGAAATTCAAGTGCATTTTTTTCTGGAGCAGATTCCATCTCATTTTTTTCTGACTGCAAAGAAGGATTATATATTAACAAATTAACTTTACATGAACCAATACACTTTAAAAAATCAATCAGCACTTTTGCCTCTTCCTCGCTATCATTGATGTCTTTTAGCAATACTAATTCAAAAGATAAATATCTATTTTTCGCTCCCAATTTTTCTTCATATTTTTTCGCCCAAACTATCAAATCTTGATAAAAATTATCTGTATGGCAAGGCACCAATTTTTTACGTGTCTCCCCAATTGCGCTATGCAAAGAAATGGCTATCCTTACATTTGGCCACCGCTCATCAGTTAAAAGATAGTTTAATTTGTCTATTATGCCCACTGTGGAAATAACAATATGGTTAGCTCCAACACCAGAATATTGCAAAATATCACTAAACGCATCCCTAACATTTTCATAATTCAAAAGTGGTTCTCCCATACCCATCAAGACTATATTCGTAATTTTAAGATTTTGACTCATCCAATATCTATACTGATCTACAATTTCTTCTCTTGTTAAATTCCTCTTCAGTCCCATTTTTCCAGTCGCGCAAAAAGCACACCCTACTGGACATCCTGCTTGGCTGGAAAGACATAGCGTCCACGCGTCGCGAGTATTTGGCATCGCCACAGTTTCAATCGCCAACCCGTCTTGGAGTTTCAAAAGTGTTTTCATCGTCCCATCTTTTTCACTTTTTTGCTTTTTTATTTCTGTCACAGACATCCATGGAATTTTATCTTCTAATTCTGCACGTAAATTTTTAGATAGAGTAGTAATGTCTCCCCAACTTTTACATTCCACATCAAACATCGCTTCTTTTATTTGCCGTAATCTAAAATCTGGTTCTTTTTTTAATATCTCTTGTAACATGTGTTGGTTTGTTTTTAGTTAGGAATTTAACTTGTATACACTTGTATACTATTGAAATTTTTGAAGCCCCTGAAATGCTTATTTTAAGCCATTTTTTTAGACATTATTTCTTAACTTGTATACACTTGTGTATTATGATTATGATTGCTTTGTCTTTTTCACTTGGTGTCCCTCATAAGGGACACTATTCTAACTATCTACAATTTGTAGATAGTTAGAATTTATCTTCCTTTAATGATCTTAAAAATTCTATTTGAACTTTAATAATTTTTCGTCCTACTTCATCCTCTTTTTTGACGTGTTCAATCAATTCTTTGTTAGAAAATACTCCAAATTGACCAATAGAAATCTTTTTATCAAATGATGAAGTTCTCAATCTTGCTATTACAAGCTCCTTAATTTTTTCTTCTTTTATTATTTCTTTTTTCATGGTTTTGGTTTTAGAGCCCTCATGAGGGCTCTGTGAGGTACACTACGAAAGTCTTATTGTTTTTTAGTGTCTCTTGTAAGAGACATTAAACGATTATCAAATAGCCATCAAATAAGATTTTTGCCTTAAATACGGTATTTTTAGGAAAATTTTCTATAAAAATGGATTACTAATCAAGTAAGCTACATCCAATAGGGTACGTACTTTGCATATCTATTCGACTTATTTTCTGGATCAAAAGGTTTAATTAAACCTTTCTCTAATGTTTTTGGCTCTAGACCAGATAACTAATTCTTAAAATTCCAAATTAGGATATTCCAGA
>CAYZDR010000030.1:0-9400 GCA_964477425.1 uncultured Candidatus Saccharibacteria bacterium | reverse complement strand
TATGATAACTTTGTAAATAAACTAAGCTATAAATTAATATAATATGCCACATCCAAAAAAGAGGACTAGTAGTACAAAAAAGAATATGAGGAGATCTCACCATGCATTGAAAGTGACGCAGACTGTGGTGTGTCCAAAATGTAAAGCTGATATTTTGCCGCATAGAGTTTGCCCAAAGTGTGGATATTATAAAACAAAAGAAGTTGTAAATAAAAAGAAAAAATCCGCCTCCGCACGTCAAAGCTAAAGCTTCAACGAGCTATGGCGGACGAAGTAATAATTTTTTAATAATTAAGTATGGCAAGCCGCCATTTATCCAGATCAATTGCTCTTCAAAGTTTATATGAATGGGATTTCAGGAAGAGAACCAGAGATGACCTTGAACAGGTTATAAGTTATGATATTCAAGAATTTGGTCCCGGGATGAGCGATAAGGATTTTGTAGTTGTGTTGATTGATGGGGTAATTAATAATCAGGAAAAAATTGATAAGTTGATAGAAAAGTGTGCTCCAGAATGGCCGATTGAACAAATCACTATTGTGGACAGAAATGTTTTGCGACTTGGAATATGTGAATTATTGTTTGGAAATTATGAAGAAGTTCCTCCAAAGGTTGCAATTAATGAGGCGATTGAATTAGCAAAAACGTTCGGCGGTGAATCCAGCGGGCGTTTTATTAATGGAGTTTTGGGAACAATATATAGAGAAATGGGAGAACCGGGGAAGAGTCAATGACCGAGAATTAAGAATATAGAATTAGGAATTAAGAAAATTGGTTCGTTGTTGTTTGCCATAAAACATTAAAGATAATGAACAAATGTTTTATCAATAATATATTTACGATTAAATAATAACAGCGTAATTCTTAATTCTAGATTCTTAATACTTCAAAGTTTATAGCTTTTAACCTTAAATAAATACATGAATAGTATTGATGACTTACAACATAAACTCAACATAAATTTTAATGATGTGAAACTATTACAGCAGGCTTTTACTCATCGTTCTTATTTGAATGAAAATTCTGATCCTGAATTGGATAATAATGAACGGTTGGAATTTTTGGGAGATGCAGTCATAGAATTAATTGTGACAGAGCATCTTTATACACATTATGATAATCCTGAAGGTGAACTGACAAATTGGAGAGCAGCTCTTGTTTGTGGTGTTAAACTATCTGAGATTGCACAGAAATTGGATTTTGGTTCTTTAATACGGTTAAGTAAAGGTGAACAACAAGGTTCAAAGAGGGCTAGGCAGAATATTTTGGCAGATTGTTTTGAAGCAGTAATAGGGGCAATATATTTAGATCAGGGATTTAGCGTGGCAGAAAAATTTATCCTTGAAAATATTATTCCAGAGCTTGATGAAATCCTAAAAGAAAAAACATTTAGAGATTCTAAAAGTAAGTTTCAAGAAATGGTTCAAGAAAAAATGGGATTTACTCCTGAGTATAAAGTTTTAGAAGAATCTGGTCCTGATCATGCAAAACATTTTGTTGTAGGAGCTTATGCAGAAAATAAATTATATGGTAAAGGAGAAGGAGAATCTAAACAGGAAGCACAACAGGAGGCGGCAAAAAAGGGATTAGTGAAGTTGGAAAGTTCGTAGTGTTCTTAAAATTAATCTCTGAAATATCGTAGAGTATTAAGAATTAGGAATTAAGTATTAAGGGACGACCCGTCTCGATTCGATCCGAGGCGGATGATTTCGTTCGTATACCTAATTCTTAATTCTATATTCTTAATTCTTAATTCTTAATTCTTTTTTATTTAACGGTTCGCATTTTAAATTAGCTTTTTTGTAGGAGTTTAAATAAATAAAAATCTCAGTTCAGTGTATCTAAAAAAAATAGAAATAAAGGGGTTTAAGTCTTTTGCCAATAAGACTACTGTCACCTTTGACAGAGGGATGACTGCGATCGTGGGGCCAAATGGATCTGGAAAATCAAATATAGCAGATGCGATAAAATGGGTCTTAGGAGAGCAGAGTGTAAAATCTCTTAGAGGAAAAAAAGGTGAAGATGTAATCTTTGCGGGAAGCGAGAAAAAGGCGCAAGTTTCAGCGGCGTCTGTTTTTTTGTATTTTGATGAAGTTGTAATTGGGAGAAAGATATTTCGTGATGGATCTGGACAGTATTCTTTGAATGAAAATCGTGCGCGTCTTTCAGATGTTGTTAATTTTTTAGCAGAATCTGGAGTTGGAAAAGGAGACTATACAGTTATCAATCAAGGGATGGCTGATTCTATTCTCAATGCTTCATCTGTGCAAAGAAGATTAATTTTTGAAGATGCAATTGGAATCAGACATTTTAGGATTAAACGTGATCAGGCAGAGAAAAAATTAGAAGCAACTGGACAGAATATGATCAGAATCTCAGATGTAGTTGCAGAGATAGAACCACGACTCAAGACATTAAAAAAACAGGCTCTAAGAGCAGAAAAGAAAGAGGAGCTTACCAATGAATTGCGGGAAACCCAAGAGCAATACTATTCTCTGAAAATGTCAGAATTATTAGAGAGCAAAAAAGTTTTTGATAAGCAAGAAGAGAAAATTAGCAAAGAGATTGGAGAGGCACAAAGAGATCTTGAAAAAGCAGAAAGTAATTTGCAGAAAGAATCAAAAGCAGAATTAGATGGTGGGGATAAAGCAATTGAGTTGAGAAAAAATCTTCAGGAACTTTCTTCAAAACGAAGAAGCGTTGAAAGAAGTGTATTAGATTTGGAAGGAAGAATAAAATTTGCTGATCGTACAATTGAAGAAAAAACTAAAGAACTGAATTTTGTGCATTCCACTAATCAGCAGAGCAAAGATCATCAAGAAGAAAATGAAAAAATTATTTTACGAAAAAAGGAATTACAGTACTTACTTGCACCGCTGAAAAAGTTAGAGAATACAGATTCAGTTGGCGAGTTGAGAAGCATGTTGAAACATGTATATAAGTTTTTTGAAAAGTTTTTGTCTAGTGGTAGAATAGATAGGTTGGCGGATAAAGGGGCGGATAAAAGCAGGCAGTATTGTGAGAAAGCTATTCAGAGTGCAGAGGCAGAGAAAAAAGAGGCTGAGGAATGGCTCAAGAAAGAGAAAAAAGAATTAGATGAGATAGAAAAAAATGTTGTTGATTGTGAAAAAAGCATGTTGAAAATTAATGATGAAGACAGAAAAAGAAGAGGCAAATTTTTTGAGTTTGAGAAAATTATTCATCAGAAAAGAAATATCGTAGACGAACTAAAAAGAAAAATCAATCAATTGAGAATAGAAAATAGCGGAGTACTTATTCATATTGAGGATTTACGTAAAGAGGTAAAATTAGAATTAGGAGATGATTACGTCAGCCCAAGGCTGATCACCCAAAGGGTGAAATTACGAATTATAACGCAACGAAATCAAGACGGTGTAAAATCGTTAGACGTAGATAATTTATATAAAAATATTTGTAGGATAAAATCTCAGCTTGAGCAGATTGGTGGGACGGATGATTTGACTATTCAGGAATATTCAGAAACACAGGAGCGTTTTGACAATTTTTCCAGAGAACTGGAGGATTTAGAAAGTGCAAAAAGCAATTTAATTTCTCTGATTCAAAAAACCGATAAGGAGATGGAAAATAAATTCAAAGCATCTTTTAAGAATATTGCTATCAATTTTGATAAATATTTCAAGATGATCTTTGGAGGTGGTGAAGCAAAAATATTCTATGATTCTGAAGAATCTGGGATTGAGATTAGTGCTGTTCCACCCGGGAAGAAAACTAAAAATCTCACCATGCTTTCAGGTGGTGAAAGGGCTTTGACTTCTATTGCTATTCTGTCTGCCATTATTGCAAATAATCCTCCACCATTCTGTGTGCTTGATGAAGTGGATGCAGCTTTGGATGAGGCGAATTCTTTGAGAATTGGTAGAGTGATTGCAGACTTGGTGGGGAAGACTCAATTTATTGTGATTACACACAATCGCGCGATAATGAATCAGTCCAATATCTTGTATGGCGTGACCATGCAGAAAGATGGGGTATCGCAGTTGTTGTCGGTTAGACTGAACGGGAATTAAGAATTAAGAATTAAGTATTAGGAATTAAGAATGATGGCGGTGTCGTGTAGGGGCGTGCCCTTGTGGCCGCCCGCGTCGGTTGCGACGAACGACGACACGGGTGAAAACATGGTTTCACCCCTACATAATAAACGATCAATAACAGACAGACGAACGTCGACGTCGTAAATGTTAAAATGTTAGTATGTTTATATGTTCGCATGATGCGCCGTTTTTGACATTTTTTCACGAGTATGATACCATAATCTTGATATGTTAAAGATTAGACTAACTAGAACTGGAAAGAAAAACAAAGCGCAATTCAGAATTGTTGTTGCGCAAAACACAGCTCCTATCAAAGGGAGATTTATTGAGATACTCGGATCACTAGATCCACACAATGATATTGTTACCTTGAAAGAAGAAAGAATTAAATATTGGTTGGGAGAAGGAGCTCAAAGTACTCCAAGAGTTCATAACCTTTTGATTGATCATAAAGTTATTGAAGGTGAAAAGCGAACTACATGGAAACCTAAACGAAAAGAGAAGGAAGAAACTGCAGAGAAAGAAAGTTCTGTGGAAGAGAAGAAAGAAGAAGTGTCAAAATAAGAAGAATATAGAATTAGGAATTAAGTATTAAGGGACGACGATCTTGTGATTCGTAAGTATTTCACCCCGCAGGGTGATCAGCCAGCGGGCTGACTTAATTCTCTATTCTTAATACTACGTATTTGTGGTAGGTTGGTCGGACTACTGCGTGATAATTAAGACTAAGAAGGACTCTTGAAAAAAATATGGCAGAACAAGAAAAAGATTTAGCGTTCGTTGAATTTATTATAAAATCTATTGTCGATAGCCCTGACAAAGTTCAGCTTGAAAGAAAAGTTGATGAAATGGGTGTTCTTATCACTCTTAGAGTTGGTAAGGAAGACATGGGTAAAGTTATCGGTAAAGATGGTTCAACAGCTAAAAGTATCAGAACATTATTGAGAGTAATTGGAGCAAAAAATAATGCTCGAGTTAATTTCAAGATTGAAGAACCAGAAGGTAGTGAAGAGCAACAAGTAGTTGCTGCTCCAAGCAAGCCTGATGTTGAATCAGTTGTTGATGATTTGAAACTATAAATTACCTGCGGGTGATTTCGTGAAAACAAGAACCGTGCTATTATATTAGTACGGTTTTTGTGTGAGACGATGCCCTCACCCCCAACCCCTCTCCCTACTTGCTGGACAATTCAACTTTAATAAAACGCTACTCTTGCTCTTAATAAATTATCTTAATATAACATCTGGGCGAGGGGCGACGACGACGTTATCTCCCCTCGCCCAGATAATCTATAACCACATTAATATTTTTAATCAAAATTAATTAAATCTTATCACCCAAGATGTCAGAAAAGTAGGGAGAGGGGCGCGGGGGTGAGGGCGTTAATATGATTTTCAACATTATAACAATTTTTTCAGAGGTTTTTGATCCATATTTCAAGGCATCAATTTTAGGTCGCGCTCAAGAGCGTGGGCTGGTTGATTTTAATATGATAAATTTACGAGATTTTTCAAAAGATAAACATCACAAGGTTGATGATGAACCATTTGGTGGAGGAGCGGGGATGGTGATGGGGGTTGAAGCGATATACAGGTCAATCAAGTTTATTCGTGAGGGGACAGATAGTGGAGCAGTTAAAGAAGAATTAAGAATTAAGAATCAAGAATTAAGGGACGACGGGGCGACAAGAAATATAAAATCTGATAAAAAATCTAGGATTATTTTGTTGTCGGCGAAGGGGGAGAGGTTTACACAGGAGAAGGCGAGGGAATTATCAAAGCTGGAAAGTGTGACTTTAATTTGTGGAAGATATGAGGGGGTGGATGAGCGGGTGGCGGAGCATATTGCTGATGAGGAAATTTCAATTGGGGATTATGTTTTAACTGGTGGGGAGTTGCCAGCGATGGTTGTTGCAGATGCTGTGACGAGGTTGATTCCGGGAGTTATATCGGAAGATAGCTTGAAAGAAGAAAGCTTTATGAACGAAGAATCAAGAATCAAGAATCAAGAATTAACAACGAAGCGATTAGAATATGCACAGTACACGAGGCCGGCAGTTTTTGTGACGGATGAGGGGGAAGAGTGGAAAGTGCCGGAGGTGTTGTTGTCGGGTAATCATGGGGAGATTAGGAAGTGGCGACAAGGTGAGCGCTGATGAGTCGCTGATTGTGACGCTGAATTTACGCGGATACGACGCTGTCTGAACCTGGATTTCCTCCCGAGGCGGATCAGCCTTGGGCTGAAAGTAGGATTTCTCAGATTCTTCTCGATTCAGGATTGCAGGATAACGACGAACGACGACGTGGGTGAAAACATAGTTTCATCTTTACAACGATAAATAAACGATCATAAAAAATTCATCTACGTAGATATCTACGTAGGGGCAATTCACGAATTGCCCGCGTAATAATATAGCAAATGAGATAATGATGAAAAATTTACAATCATTGCGACAGTAGAGACGTTGCATTGCAACGTCTCTACGTTGGTGGTAAGGAATATTGAAACCCGCTATTTTGAGCAGTTGCACCCAAAATGCTTGACATTTTATAAAGAGTGTGCTATAATGAAGTATTAAATAGGAGGGTACCCGCTATAGTTATAGTCAATTTGAATACCCAAAAAATAAGATTACAATCAATTTTTCTTATAGAAAAAGTTGATAAGAGATAAAATTTTCTTTTACCAATGCGATTTGTCAGTTTCTTCTAGGAGGAAAACATCTGAATTTAAGCTTATAAATTAAACTTATAAGTGTTCGGCTTCAAATGCGAATGTAGGTACCTTAACAATTTAACAGGAGGATGAATCGTGAAACTAAAATATTGGATGAATAGAATTAGTGAAATGAGTTGTACTAAGTTTTTAACGTTTATCTTATTTCTTTTGGTCTGGATTCTTTGTTTTGCTTTGTGTTTTTTTATTCTTTTTATTATACTTGCTGTTGCATCTTATGGTAGTTCATTTATGTATAGTTCGTTTGTATTTTCATCTATTATTTGTTTTTCTATTGTGATAAGCTTTGTTTTAGCATTAAAATTTGAGTGGAATATTGCTCCAACCACAAGAGAAGTAACACTAAGACAGTTATTAGGTGGATGTTTCGTTTTTACTATTCCATTTGAGTTAGTTGGTGGGATATTATTTATGCTAAATGGAAGTCCTCGTGTAGGATTTGGATTATTGGTATTGTTTTATCTCTCTCTTATTCGGTTAACTATAAACGGAAATTGTTGAGAGGCGAACAATAATTTTGTATATAAACAAAACAATTGTAAGGAGGATGAAGAAATGGAACATACAAGGTATTGGATATCAGGTTTCTCAAAAGAAGTAAATCTGGAAGATACTTTAGTAAAACAATATGTTAGTAAAGTTTCTGACGGGCATGTTAGCAAAAGTCGTAGTAAAGGAGAATTTTTTAACATCGTTGCAGACAGAGACAGAAATGTATGCAATGATACTTATGAAAAAACAGTAACCGAGAGTCTGAGAATGACATTGAGTGTTATAGAAAAAACTCAAAAAAGATTTTTAATCTTTTTTGAGGGTATTGGTTATGACTACAACCTTGTAGGTATGGAGTCGTTTGAATGGGAGAACGACCAGTCAAACGAACCCGAAGGATGGCTGTGGGAATGTCCTGCGATTTTGAAAGAACAGAAAGACGAAGTGACATTTGGAGTGAGAAGATCAGAAATGATTATGATTTATCGGTGGACAAGAGAGTGCGGCATGCAGATAGTTTGTGTTTGTCCAAACTGTTAAATTAATTAAGAGGCTGAATTAAACTATTAAGGGGGAAGATATAAAGATATCTGCCCCCTTTCTTAATTTTTAAACATCGGGTAATTCTTAAAGGATTACCCGATTTCTTGTATTCCCAAAAACTATTATTTTGTGGTATAATGAAAACATGAGTGAGAAAGAAAAAATTAGTAAAATTGTGGAGAGTATAAAACCGTATGATCCTGAAAAGATTATTCTTTTTGGATCCCACGCGTGGGGGAATCCAAATCGTGATAGTGACTTTGATTTGATGGTGGTTAAAGATACAAAAGATAAATTTTCGGACAGATCATATAAAGTAAGAAAACTCTTATACGGTGTAAATGAATCTTTTGATATTATTGTTATGACTCCAGATGAAATTAAGGACAAGGAAGAGTCGAATAATTTTTTTATAGAAGATATTGTAAAAAAAGGTAAGGTTTTATATGAAAAAAAATAAGAAACAATTGGATAAATGGTTTGAGATTGGGAATAATGAACTTGGTTTTGCAAAGTTAGGTCTAGAAGAAAGCGATGAATTTTACGCTCAAGTTTGTGTAGAAGCACATCAGGCTATTGAAAAATTTTTGAAAGGATTTTTAGCCTATAATGGTTTTAAGTATCCAAAAACACATGATTTGGTACGTTTGGTTCAGGAGTGTATGCAATTTAATAAAGATTTTGAAGAGTTTCGTGATGGCTGTAATAAAGTAAGTAGCCATTTTATTGACCTAAGATATCCTGTTCATTTTGAGCAGAAAACTAAAAAGCAAGCAGAAGAATCTGTAAAAACTGCGGAGGATGTTAAAAAGTTTATTGAGAAATTTGTAAAGTAAAATCATATGAGTACTCAAGCTACAAACAATTTAGTAACTATCTCTAAAAGATCTATTCAGAAAAAAGGAGGAATGGTTGTTTTACCTGTGGAAGAATATAATAAGCTCAAAGAAAGAGCTGTGCCGACTTATTACTTAAAAGATAAACAAGCTAAGTATTTAGACAAAGAAGTTGATCAGGGATTGAAAGATTATAAATCAGGAAAATGTAAAAAAATTCAAACATTTCCTGTTATTCTTCAAAAAGATGAAGGCAGTGGATATGTAGTGACTAATCCTGCTATTGAAGGATGTTATAGTCAAGGAGATAATATTGAGGAGGCTTTATATAATATCAAGGAAGCTACAGAGCTTTGTATTGAAGAAACAAAAGGGCAGTATAAAAAGATGAAAGCTAAAAATGTTAGTCTTCGTTTAATTAGTGTTAAAAATAAATATGTCTAGACTCCCAGTTCTTTCTGGTAAGGTGGTGGTAGGAAAATTAATAAGACATGGTTACCAAATTGTTAGAAAAAAAGGTAGTCATGTTAGATTAAAACATTGTAACAACCCTAGTTTCAGACCAATTACAGTGCCATTACATAAAGAAATAAAAAGAGGATTATTAATGCAGATTATTAGAGATGTAAATTTGACAGTTGATGAATTTATAGAATTATAGATTTTCCCTTGACATTGTTTGAAAATACGATAGAATGAAGAACAGCATCTTAACAACT
>CAYZDR010000029.1:0-9703 GCA_964477425.1 uncultured Candidatus Saccharibacteria bacterium | reverse complement strand
GAAAATATTTTTCAAAAATTAAAGATGTACTTCCTTTGCCAGAAGATTTGGTGGAGATACAGAGAAGTTCTTACTATTGGTTTTTAGAAGAAGGACTTAGAGAATTGCTTGATGAAGTTTCACCTATTGAAGATCGCTCAAAGGAAATAGCTTTAGAATTTTTAGATTATTATTTGGATGAACCAAAGTATGATGAAGAAAAGTCTAAAGAAAGAAATACATCATATGAAGCGTCGTTGCGAGTTAATGTCAGATTGACTAACAAAAACACAAAGGAAACAAGAGAGCAAGAAGTTTACATGGGAGATTTACCATTTCTTACTAAGAGAGGTACTTTCATTGTTAATGGTGTTGAGCGAGTTGTTGTCTCCCAGATTGTCAGATCTCCGGGTGTATTTTTTACATGCAATGAAGCAAAGGGAGAAAAACTATTTGGAGCAAAAATGATCCCAGATCGTGGGGCGTGGTTGGAGTTTGAAACAGAATCAGATGGAGCAATTTTTGTGCGAGTTGATAGGAAAAGAAAGGTGGCTGTTACTGCATTATTGAGAGCTCTTGGCTACGGATCAGACAAAGATTTATTGGATTTGTTTAAGGATGTAGATACGCATAAGGACAAAAAATATATTCAGGCAACAATTCTTAAGGATACATCTAAAAATGAATTGCAGGGATTTGAAGAAGTTTACAAAAGAATTCGTCCGGGAGATTTAGCGACAGCTGATAATGCCAAGCAGATGGTTGAATCAATGTTTTTTGATTTTGAAAGATATGATGCAGGAAGAGTTGGACGATACAAGATGAACAGAAGATTTGATTTGAACCATCCATTTGATAAAAAATTCAGAGTCTTAAGAGCAGAGGATGTTGTTTTAACGATCAAGAAAATTATTAAATTAAACAATACTCCTGGATCACGCCCAGATGATATTGATCAGTTATCAAACAGAAGAGTAAAGGCGTTGGGAGAATTAGTCCAAGCCAAATTTCGTTTAGGACTATCTAGAATGGTAAGAAATATTAATGACAGACTTTCTACCATGGACACTTCAACGGCAACTCCTCTAAATGTTATCAATCCAAGACCGATCGTTGGTGTGGTCAAAGAATTTTTCTCTTCAAGTCAATTGTCACAATTCATGGAGCAGTATAATCCTCTTTCTGAGTTGGAACATAAAAGATTGCTAAATGCAATGGGACAGGGTGGACTTTCAAGAGAGAGGGCAGGTTTTGAAGTTAGAGATGTGCACGCAAGCCATTATGGGAGAATCTGTCCAATTGAAACTCCTGAGGGTCCAAATGTTGGATTGGTAGGGCACCTTGCTTGCTATGCTAAGTTGGATAAATTCGGATTTCTAATCACCCCGTACAGAAAGATCCAAAAAGAAGTTAATAATAATGCAAAAGAAACAGCTGGGAAAATTTTAAGAGAAGATATTTCTGATGATTCAGGAAAATTATTATTCAGAAAAGGTGATTTTATTACAGATGAAATTAGTAAGGAAATTGAGAAACTACAAAAAGAAAAAATTCAGATAAAACCGATTGCTACAAAGGAAATTGATTATTTAGATGCATTTGATGAAAGTGATCTTATTATTGCTCACGGTGGAGTGAAGCTTACTGAGGAAAATTATTTTGCATCTGATGATATAGAGGCGAGAGTTAAAGGTCAGTCTGGAATTGTTAGCCCTGAAAATGTTGACTATATGGATGTTTCTCCAAAACAGTGTATCAGTATGGCAACTTCATTAATTCCATTTTTGGAAAATGATGAAGGTCACAGAGCACTTATGGGATCTAATATGCAGAGGCAGGCGGTCGCGTGTATTAAACCACAAGCTCCAATTGTTGGGACTGGGATTGAAGCAAAGGCAGCTCAAGGTTCTGGGCAAGTTGTTATTTCTGATGTAGACGGGGACATAATTGAGGTTGATTCTGATCACATTGTTGTTAAAGAAAAAGGGTCAGTGAAAGTTGGTCCAGACGCTAAAAAATCTTTACATAATTACAAATTGGCAAGTTTCCAGAGATCTAACATGGATACAAGCATCAGTCAGCACCCTATTGTTATGAAGGGCGATGTTGTCAAAAAAGGAGATGTTTTGGCAGACGGAGCAGCGACAGATAAGGGAGAATTGGCGCTTGGACAGAATTTGGTGGTTGCATTTATGTTATGGGGAGGTTCAAACTTTGAGGATGCTGTGATCATTTCTGAAAAACTTGTGAAGGAAGATAGATTTAGCTCAATTCATATTGAAGATTTTTCCGTTGATGTTAGAGATACTAAGCTTGGGCCAGAAGTTATTACAAGAGACATCCCAAACATTGGTGAAGAGAGATTGAAGAATTTGGATGAAGAGGGAGTTATTAGAGTTGGAGCAAAAGTAGGAGCTTTAGATATTCTGGTTGGGAAAATTACTCCAAAGGGAGAAGGAAATTTGACAGCTGAGGAAAGATTGTTGAGAGCACTTTTTGGTGAAAAAGCGAGAGATATTAAAGATACATCACTATGTTTGAGATATGGAGAGCACGGTGTTGTTGTGGATGTAAAAATATTTTCACGTGAAAAAGGAGATAAACTTTCAAGTGGGATTATCAAAACTATTCAGGTGAGTATCGCACAATTAAGAAAAATAGCTGTTGGAGACAAACTTTCTGGTCGTCATGGAAACAAGGGTGTGATATCAAAGATTTTGAGAGAAGAAGATATGCCATATCTTGCAGATGGGACACCTGTTGATATTATTTTGAATCCGCTCGGTATTATCAGTAGATTGAATATTGGTCAAACGCTTGAGGCACATTTGGGTTGGGCAATGAAAAAGCTTGGTCAGACAGTGGCGAGCCCACCTTTGGATGGTGTTCCAGAAAAGATTATTAAAGAACAATTAGCGTTGGCAGGTTTTGATACAGATGGAAAAACAGATTTATTTGATGGACGAACAGGAGAAAAATTTCATCAGAGAGTAACAGTTGGGGTAACATACATGATGAAACTTTGCCATCTTGTTGAAGATAAAATTCACATGAGATCCATTGGAAGATATTCATTCATCACTCAGCAACCGCTTGGAGGAAAAGCTCAACTTGGTGGACAGAGATTTGGAGAAATGGAAGTATGGGCATTAGAGGGATATGGAGCTGCTCATTCTTTGCAAGAAATGCTAACGATTAAATCAGATGATGTTTTGGGAAGATCAAAAGCATACACTTCAATCATTGAAGGAGTACCAATCCAAAATCCAAACATCCCAGAAACGTTTAATGTGTTGGTAAACGAACTGAAATCATTGAGTATAAACGTGGAGTTGAACGAGTAACAAAACTGTCTGAACTAGGATTCACGACAACATACTGAACTAGGATTTTCAGGATTAAAGGATTAAACAGGATTGACGACGACGAACAATGACGGACGACGTCGTAATCCTAAAAATCTTTAAATCCTGTGAATCCTAGTTCAAGACAACGTCGTAATTGTTCATTGTTCATTGTTAATTGTTAATTGATTACATATGGCTACAAATAATTTTTCTTCAATAAAGTTAAAAATTGCTTCTCCAGAGCAGGTTCTTGAATGGTCTCATGGAGAGGTTCTTAAACCTGAAACAATAAACTACAGGACTCAAAAGCCTGAAAAAGATAGTTTGTTTTCAGAAAAGATATTTGGACCAGTAAAAGACTGGGAATGTTATTGTGGAAAATACAAGAGAATTAGATACAAGGGGATTGTTTGTGACAGATGCGGAGTGGAAGTTACAACATCAAAAGTAAGAAGAGAAAGAATGGGGCATGTTGCTCTTGCTGTTCCAGTTACACATATTTGGTTTTTGCGTGGAGTGCCATCACGAATAGGAATGGTATTAGGACTTTCAATCAAAGATTTGGAAAATGTTGTATATTTTGCCAGTTATGTAATTATTCAAGTTGATGAGCAGGCGAGAAAAGATGCTTTGGAAGCTGTTAATAAAGAATGGAAAGCAAAATTAAAAGGGTTAAAGCCATCAAGTGTGGAAGCAAAAATTCTTGAAGCAAACAAAAACAAGACCAAAGAAGAATTGACGATGTTACAGACAAAGAAAATTCTTTCAGAGGTTGAATATTACAATTTGTCTTTGAAATACGGACAAATATTTAAGGCAGGTATTGGTGGAGAAGCAATTTACGAACTTCTTTCACAAGTAGATCTAAAGAAACTTGAAGATGAATTTAAGAAAGATGCTGAAGGAGCGACTGGAGCTAATGCAACTAAAATTTTAAAGAGATTGAAACTTATTCAGGGGTTTGTTAAAGAGTCTATTCGTCCAGAATGGATGATGATTAAAGTTCTTCCAATTCTTCCTGCTGATTTGCGACCGATGGTTCCTTTGGAAGGTGGACGGTTTGCAACATCTGACCTAAATGATTTATACAGAAGAGTAATTAACAGAAATAACAGATTAAAAAAATTAATAGATTTAAGAGCTCCAGAAGTTATAACTAGAAATGAAAAAAGAATGCTTCAAGAAGCAGTAGATGCTTTGATTGATAACTCAGCTCGTAGAGGGCAGACTTCAGTAGTCGCTTCTACTGGACAGAGACGTCCGCTACGATCTCTTGCAGACATGTTGCGTGGAAAACAGGGACGATTTCGACAAAACCTTTTAGGAAAACGAGTAGATTATTCTGCGAGAAGTGTGATTGTTTCTGGACCTGAATTACAATTGCACCAGTGTGGTCTCCCTAAAGCAATGGCTTTGGAACTTTTCAAACCATTTGTTATACATGAACTTATTGAGAAAGAATTAGCATATAATGTTAGAAGTGCGTCACATTTGATAGAACAGCAAACAGATGAAGTTTGGGGAATTTTGGAAGATGTTATCAAAAATAGATATGTGCTATTAAACCGAGCTCCGACCCTTCACCGTTTGGGTATTCAGGCATTTCAACCTATCTTAATTGAAGGTCAAGCAATTCAAATTCATCCACTAGTTTGTGCAGCATTCAATGCAGACTTTGATGGAGATCAGATGGCTGTTCATTTGCCTTTGACTGAAGCTGCTCAAAAAGAAGCTAGGGAAATTATGTGTGCTACTAATAATCTATTGAAGCCTGCAACAGGAAAGCCAATAGTTTGCCCAACACAGGATATCGTTTTAGGATGTTATTTCCTAACTCAACAGAAAAGTGGATTAGCAGGAGAAGGTAAAGTTTTCTCTTCAGCAGAAGAAGCTATTTTATCTTTTGAAAATGGATTTGTTCATCTACATAGTCCAATCAAACTTAGGAAAGAGAATGAAATAATTGATACGACTGTAGGTAGGATTATCTTTAATCAGCAATTGCCGAAAGGGCTTAATGGCGTAGAGAGAAATATTGATAAAAAAGGATTGTCTGATCTTATTGAACAGAGCATTGATTTATGTAGTCAAGAAGAAACTGTTGCAATGTTAGATAAAATTAAAAGTATAGGTTTTCAATATGCGACTATTTCAGGGATTTCATGGTGTATGGATGATCTAAGAGAGCCATTAAAAAGAGCAGAAATCATTGAAGAAGCTGATAAAAAAACAGACACGATAAGAAAACAGTATGACATGGGACTTTTGTCAGAATCTGAAAAGAAAGATTTAATTGTTCGTATTTGGCTTGCCACTCGTGATGAAATTGCCAAAGAAGTCAAAGATAATATTAAGGAGGAAGACGTAGTTTCTATAATGATTGATTCTGGAGCTAGAGGAAGTATCAGTCAGTTGTGTCAGATGAGCGGTATGAAAGGTCCAGTGATTAACCCATCTGGAGAAACTTTGGAATTGCCTATTAGAAGTAATTACAAAAAGGGATTAGATGTTCTTGAGTATTTTATTTCAACTCATGGAATGAGAAAAGGATTGGTGGATACAGCATTGAAAACTGCTCGAGCAGGATATTTAACAAGGCGTCTTATTGATGTTGCTCAGGATGTTATTATCAGATCAGAAGACTGTAAAGATAAAGTTGGAATCATATTAAACAAAGAAGATGCTGAAGATCTTGGATACACTCTTGGGCATAGAGCCGTCGGAAGAATATTATTAGAAGATGTTAAAGATTCAAAAACAGATGAAGTTGTTGTTAAGAAAGGAATACTTATTACCGATGACATGTCCTCCCAAGGCGGATCTGTCAAAGAAGCGATTGATAAAGCTAATCCAGACTCATTAAGAGTAAGATCTGTCCTATCATGTAAACTTGCAAGAGGAGTGTGTAGAAAATGTTATGGAGCAGACTTAGGCAAAAGAGGATTGATAAAGGTTGGAGAAGCTGTAGGAATTGTGACTGCACAATCAATTGGAGAGCCTGGAACGCAGATGACTATGCGTACTTTCCATGCAGGAGGTATCGCCGGTAGAGATATTACCCACGGACTTCCACGTGTTGAGGAAATTTTTGAATGTAGATCTCCAAAGGGGCGTGCATGTATTTCTGATATTAAAGGACAAGTAAAAGAAATTAAAGATGAGACAGTTATTATTCTTGATGATAAAACGAAAAAAGAAAAAGAATTCGCAATTCCATTAAATATAACGCCAAGCGTAAAAGTCGGTGATCTTGTTACTTCGGGACAGCCATTGATTGATGGAAATATTGATTTGCAGGAATTATTCAAGGTTTCTGGAGCAGAAGCTGTGAGAAGATATATTCTACGAGAAATTCTAACAATTTATACTCTTGAAGGAGAAAATCTACAAGAGAAACACATTGAAATTATTATTAAACAGATGTTCTCTAGAATAAAGATTGTTGATTCAGGTGATTCAGAATTTTTAGAAGGTGATGAAGTTACAAGGACTACATTTGTTGAAGCGAATATGGCATTGAAAGACAAAAAGAAAACTCCCGCTGTTGGAGAAGTATTGCTTACAGGAATTACACGAGCATCTGTTTCAACTGATAGTTTCCTTTCTGCAGCTTCATTTCAGGAAGCTCAAAGAGTTTTAACCTCCGCAGCAGTGTCTGGAAAACAAGATAATTTATGTGGATTAAAAGAAAATGTTATTATTGGGAGATTGATACCGGCAGGGACGGGGTATAATCAATCTTCAGTTAACAATGATCAATGATCAATTGACGACGGACGTCTGTTATCGTTTTGTAGGGGTTTAATATCTTAAACCCGCGTTATTTCGTCGTAACGTTTGTTGAATCCGTTCTTCCCATTTGTGTTTATTGTTGTTTCTCATTTATTTTATCTTGTTAACGGGTTCAAGATATTGAACCCCTACAAAATAAACAAATCATGTAATCCTGAATCGAGAATAATCTGAGAAATCCTACTTAATCCAGGTTCAGACAGTTAGTTGATTATAATGTCTCGAACCAATTTTATCTTATCTCTTAATATCCCATCATCCCTAGCCTCAACATTTATCCTTAGCACCCCATCTTCAGTATTTGATGGACGGGCGTTTATTCTCCAGTCATCATATTCAACGCTTAGACCATCAAACGTGGAACTTTCTTTGCAGGTTGGTAAGTGTTGAATAAATTTTTTGATTATTTTTTGAGGATTATCTACTTTGAAATTGAGCTCTCCACTTTTTGGATAGCTCTTGTATTTTTTTAGGATCTTTGAAAAAGGCAATTTTGATGAGCTAACAATATTCATAATTTTAATCATGGCAATCATTGCATTGTCTGATGGAATATATTGTTTTTTCTTTCCAATATTGAAAAAATAATGTCCAGATGTTTCTGCTCCGAAAATTGCTTTTTGCTTTAGCATTTCCTTTTTAATATTCAAATGCCCTGATCTTGAAATTATAATTTCTCCTCCCATTTTTGTAATAGGTTCTTGCGATGTCCATCCTGACCGTGAATCTAAAACTACTTTTTTGTTTTTTTCACGATTATTTTTTAGAAAAGTTGATGTAAGTAGAATAGAAATAATTTCTGGGTCAACTATATTCCCAGTTTCATCTACAAAAAATATTCTGTCAGCATCTCCATCAAAAGCAATCCCAATATCAGTTTTGAATTTTTTGACTGTTCTTATCAAATCGTCCAGAGCTCCTTTATTGGCAGGGTTTATATCTTTGTCTGAAAAATTTTCAGTTGGTCCAAAACATAGTGGGATGAAATCAATATTAGTTTGATTAAATATATATGGTATCTCATCACTTGCGGTTGCCCACGCCGCATCCACCGCAACTTTTATTTTCATCTGTTTAGATGTAAAAAAGCTTTTTATAAATTCAATATATTCCGCTGTGTAACATTTTTTTCGCAGTTTAGCCACGCCTTTATTTACAGATTTCACATCAATCAACTCCAATAAATCCTTTGTATCAAACGGTTTAACATGTGGCAGGCAGAGCTTAATTCCATTTATTCCAGATATATTATGTGAGGCAGTAATAATAGCTCCTCCCAGATATTCGTGTTGAGCAGATGCCCAGAACAGGAGAGGGGAAGAGGTGAGCCCTAAGTAGTCAACATTCAAATTTTCTGATAGAATTCCATTAACAAAAGCTCTTGCTAATTCTGCAGATTCTCTACGCATATCTCTTGAAACAACAATAGTTTTATCGTGTTTCAGGAATGCACTGTCTGGTTTTCTACGATATTGTTTTAATAATCGCGCGTATGCCTGTCCAATTAAAAAGCAAGTGTTTGCATTTATTTCTTCTGGATATTTCCCACGAATGTCGTACTCCCTAAAAATTTTCTTGTTTATTTTTTTCATCAATTTAATTTTATCACGTTATTGTGGAAATGGGTAGAACGAATACATACGAATCACGAATTGCGACGCAGTCTGAACCTGGATTAAGCAGGATTTCTCAGATTATTCTTGATTCAGGATTATGGGATTCGTTATTACAGTTATGTAGGGGTTCAATATTTTGAACCCGCGTCGTCAATAGTTCGTTGAAAATAGAATAGTCTAAAATGTAATTACATATGTAATTACATGCGAAATTACATAAATCAAGGTTTGTCTCAAAAGTTGAGGCAAACCCGCTTCCGCTGAAGCTACAGCGTGGCGAAGGGAGGGTGTATTATGTGTGATAGTATAGTTACAAAAAAGCAAGAACGGGAAAATTTCGAAGAGTTTAAAAAACGAATGGATAAAAAACTTCAAGCAATTGCAAAAGAAATGAGAGAAGAGGAAGATAAAAGAAGAAAAAAACTAAATTTATTTCCTGCAATGCAACAAATAATGCCCGGTATCAAGCTTTTTGGCAAATATAGATTAGGGCAGATTCTCAATGAGAACGTAAAATGTACAGTGAAACATATTCAAGAGAATCCTGATTTTAGAAAAGAAATGGATAATAGTACGGCAGAGATATTTTTACAGAGATCGTTGACTGAAAATATGTGGAATGCTATTGCCGAACAGGATCTACTTCTGAGATCTTACGACATTTTACGCGAGCTAAAGTCTAACTTCAAACTTCCTGAAATTGACAATCGCATTATTTGTCATAGTGATGGTGATTGGGGTTCGTTGAATAGAATAGCTAAAATATTAATGATTATAGAGGATGAAATACCAGATATCATGCATCAAATTCTGCAGGAAGCTATTTCAAGTGATAGCAAAAGATACGACTATATAGGAAGGTTAGTTTGGGATTGGGGGTATCAGGCAATCCAGCCTTCCCTATTTATTCCTTATGGTGAAATAATGTTTTGGTAGTAGCAAAGTGCTATAATTAAAAGGCGCCCAAGA
>CAYZDR010000028.1:3727-9746 GCA_964477425.1 uncultured Candidatus Saccharibacteria bacterium | reverse complement strand
ATCTATAATAGTAACATCATATAAGTCTCCAGCAATATTGAAGATTTGTCTCAATTCAATATTAAATTCTTTGAAAGATAAAAAGATTGATTATGAATTGATAGTTCTTGATAGCGAATCGGATGAAACAACAATTGATATGATGGAAGAGGATTTTTCAGATATTAAATTTATTTCACACAAAGAAAATACAGGGACATCAAAATTATGGAATGAGGGAATTAAGTTGGCACAAGGAAAATATATCGGGATTTTTAATAGCGATATGATTTTTCAAGATAGTTCTATCTCAAAAATGTTGAAGAAAATCAAGAGCGATAATAGAGTTGGGTTATTAGGACCCGCTCTTTTAGATTTTGATGGATCAACTCAGTTTTCTTGTTACGGAGCTTTCTATTCACCGTGGCTGATACTGTGTCGGAGAACATTTTTGGGTAAAACATTTTTGGGGAAGAAAAGTGTTGGGAAATTTTTAATGAAAGATTGGGATCATGGCGAAACTCGTGGAGTGCATTGGATTATGGGATCGGCTATGATGACATCCGCAGAAGTGATTAAAAAAATCGGACTTTTAGATGAGAGATTTTTTATGTATTTTGAAGATGTTGATTGGTGCAGAAGAGCGTGGAAGAATGGGCTAAGGGTCATTTACTATCCAGAGGCAAGCATTTATCATTATCATGGAAAAAGGAGCGCAAAGAAAGCGTGGTTTTTGGCTCCGTTTATAAATAGGCAAGCGCGTATACATATAAAGAGTGGGCTGATTTATCTTTGGAAATACAAATTTAAGAAGGAGCCGGAGATAATCAATGTACAATTATCAATGAACAATGATCAATGATAATTGACGGACGACGAATATAGTAATAAAAGAATTCACAATTTAAATTGTGAATTAAAATAGCTTGTTATTTAGCATGCTACATAACAAAGTAAGTTATTAGTGAAACTACAGAGTTAACTCTGTAGATTTTAGTCTATACTTAACAAAGCGGTTATTTTTTATATAGTTATATAAAGCAGATTCTAGTTTGATCTACTAAGACGACGACGGAAATTATAATGTAAAACATCTTTACACATTCATTTGACAAGTATTCTTTACATGAGATATAATAAAGTTATGGATAAAAAATTAGCTCAAACAATTAAAAAACTTCGTCTGAAAAATGGTTTTTCTCAGGAATTTATGGCTGACAATCTAAAAATGTCTAGACCGACATATATGCAGATAGAAAAAGGCGATAGGGAATTAACCATTTCGGAGGCGCAAACAATATCGTCTATTTTCAGCATGTCTTTAGAAGAGTTATTAAGTGGGGATCATAAAGAAATACAAATTAATTTGGAAAAAGAGAAATCGATAAAAAAAGCAGACAAACCTGAAATGAGAATTATTATGCCTCGCGCTAATGTAAAAAAATTCAAAGAAGTTTTTCTATATATTTTAGAACGAATTGGTGCACGTCCAAATATTGGTGAAGCTGTCATATGTAAATTGATGTATTTTATAGACTTTGATTATTACGAAAAATTTGAAGAACAATTAATTGGGGCAAAATATATAAAAAATCATTTTGGACCAACCCCTATTTCTTTTACTGAAATTATTGCACAAATGGAACAAAATGGTGATCTGACACATGTTACCAAAAAATACTTTCAACATGATCAAAAAAAGTATTTACCACGTAGATCTGCCGATCTTTCAAATTTTTCAGCTCAAGAAAAAGAACTTATTGATTGGGAAATTGAACGATTTAAGGATTTTAATGCTACGAAAATGCGTGATTATTCCCATAAAGACGTTCCATGGATCGGTGCTGAGGATTTGCACCCGATTAATTATGAAGCAGTTTTTTCTCGCACAGATGAATTTTCTGTAAGACAATATGATGATGAATTATGATGAAATAGAAGAATTTACACGCGATTTTAAAAAACTGTTAAAGAAATTTTCATCGTTGGCAGAAGATTTAGAAGTGAATAAACAGTATAGAATTGAGCTTTTTCACTGTGAAGAAGTAGATAGCAGAAGTATTTTTGAAATTCAAGGAATTGGCAATACATCTGAGTTAAAATTTTTTAAAGTTAAAAAATTTCAATGCAAAAGTCTAAAAGGTCGTGGAGCAAAAAGCGGTATTCGTGTTATTTATGCTTATATTCCGATTGAACAAAAAATTGTTTTTATAGAAATTTATTTTAAAGCAAATCAAAAAAGCGAGAATAAAGAAAGAATAAGGGAATATTTGAAAAATTTTAGCAAAAAGTAGATTATTTTTAATAAATTTGCTATACTATTAATTATGAAAATATTAAAACATTTTGTAAAATCTTACTTTATATTCATGATTGCATTGGTAACATTTGCAACTGGATTTTGGCTTGGGAAAAGTGAAGTAATTGATGCCTTTGGAAGCGTTTCTACCGTTATCAATCAAGAAGTAGGAAAGCCAGATGGAGTGGACTTTAGTCTATTTTGGGATACATGGAAAACAGTAGAAAATAAATTTGCAGGCAAGGAGTCTATGAATGTACAGGACATGGTTTATGGAGCTACAGCAGGGATGGTGGATGCTTTAGATGATCCATATACTACTTTTATGAACCCTCATGAAACTGAAAAATTTACCACAGACATTTCAGGTAGTTTTGAGGGGATAGGAGCAGAAATTGGGGTTAGAGATAGTTTTCCAGTTATTATTGCTCCGCTTTCAGGGATGCCAGCTGAGCAGGCAGGAATGATGTCTGGAGATAGAATCTTGAAAGTAGATGATACCGTGGTTATTGATTTGCCATTGGATGAAATTGTTGATTTGATCAGAGGACCAAAAAATACAGAAGTGACACTTACAGTTATCCATAAAGATGCTGATAATTCTACGGAAATTTCTATTACAAGGGGAACTATAGATGTCCCAAGCATGAGGTGGGAGATGGTGGAAGACAATATAGCGTTAATTCATTTTTATCAATTCAGTGCAGATGCTGACAGAGAATTTAAGAAAGCAATCAGTGAGGCGATGCAACAGGGGATGACGGGGTTAATTTTGGACATGAGAAATAATCCAGGTGGATATCTTGAAGTAGCGACAGAAATTAGTAGTCAATTCATAGACAAAGGAGAAGTTGTTTTGATTGAAGAATATGCAGACGGAGAGAGAAAAGAGCATAAATCTTCAGGTGGAAATATTCTTAAGGACTATCCATCAGTTATTTTAGTGAATGAAGGAAGTGCAAGCGCATCTGAAATTGTTGCAGGTGCTCTTAGGGATCATAATAACATCTTGCTAATTGGGCAGAAAACATACGGGAAAGGATCTGTACAGGAACTTGAGAATCTAAAAGGTGGAAGCAGTTTGAAAGTGACAGTCGCGAAGTGGCTGACTCCATCGGGCGTATGTATCAATAAAGAGGGACTAGAGCCAGATATAGAGGTAGAGCTGACCTTTGAGCAGTTTGAGGCGGGTGAAGATCCACAGTTATCCACAGCAGAAAAGACCATAAAAGAGTTAATACAGGAAGACTTGCGGTGAGTAATTTAATTAGATATAGTAAAGATATATGAAAGTAATACTAACAAAAAATGTTCCCAAAATAGGGAAGGCAGGTGAGATAAAGAACGTTGCAGATGGGTATGCACGAAATATGCTTTTTCCAAAACAACTTGCTGTTTTAGCTACTCCGGAAGCTGAGAGAGCTTTGGAATTTCAGAAAGAATTGCGAATAAAGAAAACAGGTAAAGTATTAGAGAATGTTGAAGAATCTGTTAATAGTTTAGACGGAATGGAATTTACAATAAAAGCGAAAGCTAATGAAGAAAATGAAAAGTTATTCGGATCAATTACCGAAAAGGAAATTGTTGAAGCAGTGAAGCATGGTGGAATTAAAATCAATAAAAAGCAAGTTAAAATTGAAAAGCCAATCAAGACAACCGGTGAGCATGTAGTTTTAATAACGTTTGAACACGGCTTGGAGGCACAGATAAAAATTATAGTGGAGAAAAAAGAAGAGTGACCAAATACATATTCGTGAGTGGCGGAGTGATGTCTGGAGTTGGGAAGGGGGTGGCAGTTGCTTCTATCGCTAAAATTTTACAAAGCAAAGGCTATAGGGTGACAGCGATAAAGATAGATCCCTATATAAATGTTGATGCTGGAACAATGAATCCCGTAGAACATGGAGAGGTTTTTGTGACCCATGATGGGATGGAGTGCGATCAGGATCTTGGGAACTATGAACGATTCTTGAATCAAAATATTCTTGCTACGAATTATATGACCACAGGATCTGTATATAAGTCAGTTATTGATAAAGAAAGAAATTTAGAATACAAGGGGAAATGCGTTGAAGTTGTTCCGCATATTCCAGAAGAAGTTATACGACGAATAGAAAAAGCTGGGAAAAATGATAAGGCAGATATTGTAATCATTGAAATCGGTGGAACGGCTGGAGAATATCAGAATGTACTTTTTCTTGAAGCAGCAAGAATGTTACATTTGAAAAGACCGAAAGCGGTTCTTTTTATTTTGGTAAGTTTTTTGCCAATCCCAAATAAGATTGGTGAGATGAAAACTAAACCAACCCAACATGCGGTAAGGACATTAAATTCTGCTGGTATTCAGCCAGACTTTGTTCTCTGTAGAGCAGAATGTCCATTAGACTCAAAGAGAAAAGAAAAAATATCAACATTTTGTAATATAGGCGAAGAAGATGTTATATCTGCCCCAGATGTTGAATCTATTTATGACATTCCAGTTAATTTTGAGAAAGATGACTTGGGGAAAAAGATCTTGAAAAAACTTGGTTTGAAAGTAAAAAAGACAAATATGCAGGACTGGAAAAAGATGGCGAATGGGATGAAAAATTGTACTAAAAGTGAAGAAATTAAAATAGGTATTATTGGAAAATATTTTAAAACAGGCGATTTTGTGCTGACCGATTCATACGTTTCAGTTTTAGAGGCAGTGAAACATGCTGCTTGGGCAAACAAAAAAAGAGCAAAGATTGAATGGATCAATGCAGATGATTTTGAAGGGAATAAAAAGTCTTTAGATACTTTGAAAAAATATGATGGGATTATCGTCCCCGGTGGATTTGGGACAAGAGGGATAGAAGGGAAAATTTTAGCGATTCAATACGCAAGAGAAAATAATATTCCATTTTTGGGGCTATGCCTTGGGATGCAAATGGCAGTGATAGAATTTGCAAGGAATATTTGCAAATTAGAAAATGCCAATTCAACTGAAATTAATTCTAAAACAAAATATCCAGTCATTGATTTTATGTCACAACAGAAAGAGCAAATTAAAAATAAAAACTATGGTGGGACTATGCGATTAGGTGCTTGCAAATGTAAATTAAAGAATGGGACAATTTCTAGAAAAGCATATAAGCAGGAAATGATTGAAGAACGTCATAGGCATAGGTATGAGTTTAATAATGATTTCAGAGATGTTTTAGAAGAACATGGACTAATAATCTCTGGGATCAACCCTGAACAAAATCTTGTTGAAATAGTTGAAATAAAAGAACACCCATTTTTTGTAGGTGTTCAATTTCATCCCGAATTTTTATCTAGACCGTTGGGGGCACATCCATTGTTTAAGGCGTTTGTGAAAGTGGCAGGAAATAAAAAATCGTCCTGAGGGACGAAGTATAGAGAATTAAGAATATAGAATTAAGTATTAAGGGGGCGACGATTTCGTTCGTGTACCTAATTCTTAATACTTGATTCTTAATTCTCGTTAAACAACGTTGACGAATTTCTTCAATATCTTTTTTCCAGTAAATGCCATTACTTTTTTAGTTGTAAATTTTACTAATCCTGCTTTAGTTGCAAAAATAGTATCATCTTTCCCTATTTTAACATTTTCTCCAAGTCTGAATTTAGTACCTCTTTGTCTAATTATAATACTGCCAACTTTTGCGGGTTGACCTGCGAATAACTTTACACCTAATCTTTTTGATTTGGAGTCTCGTCCATTACGGACTGTTCCTCCTGCTAGTTTGTGTGCCA
>CAYZDR010000028.1:0-3627 GCA_964477425.1 uncultured Candidatus Saccharibacteria bacterium | reverse complement strand
TATTATATCAATATACTAAACATATGTCAATTAAAGAGTTTTGGGAAAAGTATGGGGATCAGATTGTTGTGTTTTTAACTGTTCTATTGGCTATCGGGGCATCTTTTTTTGCTGGTAGGATGAGTATACTAGAAAATGGGAAATTGCCTGTAGATATACGGTTAGGAGCAGGAAGTTTGATCGTTGAGAAGCTACAGGAAAGTGCTGAAAGCGATAATGTTTCTGATAATCTTGTTTATGCAAACACAGAATCTGGAATAGAAAATACGACAGAGATGCCACGGTATGGGATGTTCATTGCAAGCAAGAATAGCGATATATACCATCTCTGGACATGTTCAAGCGTTGATAGAATTAAGGATGATAACAAAATTTGGTTTGATACGAAGGAAGAGGCGGAGGAGACTGGGAGGGAGATGGCGAACGACTGTAGGTGAATTACGAATTATCAATTACGAATTACGAATTGTGACAACGATAATATCGTCGTCCCTTAATTCCTAATTCTTAATACTTAATACTGTGTATTCGCTTTCTAATTTTTTCGTCTTTTCTATTTTTTCAAAATCTGCAGATGATAGAGTTGGCATTACTGTTTTTAATTTTGCTTTATCTACAGAATATACTTCTTCCCATTTATTGTTTTTCTTCAAAATGTCAGAAACAATATCCCAGTTATAGCCAAAACGTTTTTGGACTGATCTTGTAATGGAGGATCCATCATCAGCGAAAACTCTTTCAACTTTTTGAGTATCACAATATTTATTAATCTTTTCTTTCAGCTCTGCAAGCTGTTTTTTGTTGTCAGATTCCTGTTCTTTTATTTCAAAAAAATCTTTCATGGCAGTCTTAATATCAATATCTTCTTTCTTTTCCTCTACTCTGAATTTATGTGAAAACATTGGGCAGATTTTTTGATGTCCGCACCATCCACAAAGCACGCTTGGCAATGGCTTGAATTCTTTGGTGTCCTGAATACTTTTTATCATGTTTGAAACTTTTTCTTTGGTAGCGGTTGTGTCTGGGGATTTAGTGCTTGATAATTTCATTCCATGTAAAAGAAAATACAGGCTAACTTTAATGGGAGTATCAATGTTTGGCCAACGATTCAAAAGTCCCATTTGGTAAATTGCTAACTGTAAATTATTGTCTACATCGTCCTGAGAGGGGAGCCACTTACTTGTCTTGTAATCTATAATCTCAAAACTTCCATCACTAAGTTTATCAATTCTATCAATTTTTCCTGCCAGCGTGTGAACTTCATTTGAGACATCTATTGATGTTTCAAAAAACATTTCAGTGGCGATGGGAGTGGAGGCTGTAATATCATTATCATGATAGTATTTTTCAATGATGTTTTTGCCTTGATTAAAAAACGAATCTCTTTTGTATTCATCTTCAACTTGTGCAATAGACCATTTTTCTTCAAAAAATTTTAGAGCATTTTGCAAATCTGGGAATTCGTTTTGCTGGCGGGTGTGAGTGAATTTAAGGACGCTGTGGATGATAGATCCAAAAACTGCCTCCGGAGATTTGGGAGTTCTAATTTTATCAATCTCCTGAAATTTGTATTTCAGTGGACATTGAGTATATGTTTCTAAGGCTGAAAATGATGTTCGCATAACAGGTTGATTATAACATAAAAAAAGCCACTGGGCGAACCATGTGGCGGACTACTAAAACTCGAAATATCAGCATCAATTATTTTGGTAATAATTCAGGATGTTTTTCTAAATACTTATCTCTTAAATATACTCCAGTAGCTTTAAAATAACTTGGATTATTAAACTCTGGATTGTTATATATAAAATCTTCCGATTTCTTGAAAATCGTAGATGTAGAGTCTAAAACGGAATATCTAATAAGCCCTATACAAATTACTTCAACATCAAGAGCACTCTTTGGATTAGACTGATCTATTTGTTTGATAAGAGATTCTATATTGTTATTGACATCATCAACGAATCCAATTTCTTCCAGTTTCTGTTTTCCAAGTGGAGTAAGATTCAAAGGGCTATTTTCTTCTAATAATCCTGCTACTGGTATTTTGGAAACGTCACCTCCAGTTAATACTATTGTGTAAAGCTTTAGCATAAAATTTTCGACAGCTTTCAACCGGTTTCCATATTTTTCATGTGAATCCTTAAAAGATTCGCAACTATCAAAAACACGCTCAACGTCTTTGTTTGTTTTTAATACCTCATTATTTATACTAATAATTTTATTAGTTGTATCTTTAGTATTTTCTCTCATTTCTTTTACATCAGTTTCTATACGATCAATCTTTGTTGACATTACTAAAATATCTGATTTTAATGATCCTAAAAAAGCATTACCAAAAAAACTACATACTTTTTGTAGCCAATTCAAATTACTTTGATTTTCTGATTTTTTCTCCATTTTTTTATTTTATTTTTTTACTATTTCTAGTATATCAAAATTTTGGAAATTCTACAATTTTTACCAGCACATATTGACATAAAGGTAAAAAAGTAGTAGGGTTGTTTTATTGAAGTAAACGATGTTTTTTGAAAATTTTGAAATAGTAGATGATATGGTGATGTATTCTGGTGATAGCGAAACGGAAGCTATCAGTAACTCCCATCGTATCTATGAATAGGAGGATAAATAATGATTTCAGAACGAAAATTATTTGCAGTAATATTAACAATATTTTTTATCGTGATTATTATAACGGTACTTAGTCTTTTAATGTATAATGCATATAATTAACAACGGGCAATGAGAAGGAAGGTAAAATGATATTAAGAGATACAATAGATCAGGGGTTAATAGAAGTATTGTTTCATGAATCAATGACGATTAAATCAATTAAGATTAAATGTGATAAAAATTCCCTCCGATTTTTGCAGCAAGCTGAAATTTACAAAAAATGCAGAATTTTGTTTATGGATGGGAAAAAGAAATATTTTGATGAGTTCTGTGTAATAAAATCACCAGTTGTTTGTCCTCAAGGGCATTTACAATATAAAAAAATTCTAAAAATCGATTTTATCACAGAAATTATCTGGACATTAAAGATGAACGGATATTGTGAAAATGATATCTCTCGAATTGGAATTCGAGAGAAAGGATATTTGGATTGGGAGGAACTTAAGAAAATAAAAGGGAAATTTTTATATCACAACAGTAAACCTCCTGTTGTGATAAATCCAGGCCTAATTATAGTTATGAAGAATGGCGAAAATTTTAAGAGGGAAAAGTTTGGTTGTCCCGAAAGAGAGTTCTGGGTATGCAGGAGACCATTTACTCTTCCTGATAAAAAGTTAGAGTTATACGATATTTGTTCTGATGAACCAGCTGTATTTTCTCGGGATGTTGATGGGGAATTTGCCGCAATGTTAATGGGTAATACGGGTAAAGTGGGTTAAAATAAAATTTTTGTAAGTTTAAACTTTAAAATAGGATTATCTATAGCTGGTAGTCCTATTTTTTATTTGAGGCAGGTTAGTAGGGGAGGGTAATCAATGTTTCACCCTAACGGGTGATCAGCCTCGGGCTGACAATTATCAATGACGACAGTAAAAAAAGACGGCATTAAGAATAAATTTATTTGTAAAACTTTTTAAAAACATTCAAGCGTAATAGGAAAATTGTAAAATATTA
>CAYZDR010000027.1:0-10417 GCA_964477425.1 uncultured Candidatus Saccharibacteria bacterium | reverse complement strand
CGAGGGGAGGCATCACAATCAATGATCAATGTTCAATTAACAATTATCAATGAACGGTAATAAAGAGAATACTTATTCGTCGTAATTGATCATTGATCAATGGTAATTGATTAGGTATCTCCCCTCGCCCAGATAATCTATAACCACATTAATATTTTTAATCAAAATTAATTAAATCTTATCACCCAAGTTGTCAGATGAGTAGGGAGAGGGGCGCGGGGGTGAGGGCGTGTCGTGTATGGGGCAAACTAAATAAAACGCCACATTCCATTTTTATTCAATTAGTGCTAAAATAAAAATAGAGGTTTAATATAAAAAGAACAAAAATAATTACAACTATCGGTCCAGCATCACAATCGGTTGATGTTTTGGAAAAAATGATGGAAGCAGGAATGAATGCTGCTCGTCTTAATTTTTCCCATGGCACCCATTCGCATCATGCGATGCTCATTAATAACATTCGCGAAGCATCAAAAAAGCAGGAAAAACCAATTGCGATTATTCAAGACTTACAGGGAGCAAGAATCAGGGTTGGAGATATTGAAAAACAGGGAATGAACATCACACGAGGAGAAAGAGTGATTGTAGTCAGTGCAGATAAGCTGAAAAAGGCTGAAGTATTGAATGCTACGGTTACTAGTAAAATAAGGAGAAAAATAATTCCAATAGTCTATCCTAATCTTGAAAAGATATTGAAAAAAGGCAAGAATATATTTATTGACAACGGACTAATTAAATTAGTTATTGAAGAAGTAGGGGATAATTGTTTACAATGTGTTTCTGAAAGTGATGGGGTTATTTTTTCACACAAAGGTGTTAATCTTCCATATAGTGATATTAAATTGCCTGCAATTACATCAAAAGATCTTCAAGATATTGATTTTGGAATAGCACATAAAGTTGATTTCATTGCACTTTCATTTGCTAGATCTGCAGAAGATGTTAAAAAATTAAAGAAAATTATCAAAGCTAAAACAGGGGCGGAAGATGCAAAAAACTTTGGGATCATAGTAAAAATTGAACATCCAAATGCTGTAAAAGATTTTGATAGAATATTAAAAGAATCAGATGCTATTATGATTGCAAGAGGAGATTTAGGGATTGAAACTTCATCTGAACAAGTTCCACTATTGCAAAAAGAATTGACAGCTAGATGTTTGGCTGTTGATAAGCCAGTTATTGTGGCGACGCATATGTTGGAATCTATGATCAAAAATGCCAATCCAACGAGAGCAGAAGCAAATGATGTTTCCAACGCTGTTATTGATCACGCGGATGCGGTGATGCTTTCAGGAGAGACTGCAAATGGGGAATATCCAGTGAAGACAGTAGAAACGATGGCGACGATAATTCAAGCGACTGAAGGATCTGCTTATGATGATTTGTTAGATAGAGAATATGAGGATGGAGATTCTGCAATTGGGACTGCAATCAGTATTTTAGCCGAAGGGACAAAAGCGGAAGCAATTTTAATTATCACATCAAGTGGGCAAACAGCTAGAATAATTTCCAAATTTCGTCCAGAAGTTCCTATTATCACTGCGACAAAAGATGCTTTGGCGATGAGGAGATTAACCTTGAATTGGGGGGTGTTTCCATTTTTGGCTCCAAGTGTTCAAAAAACGGATAAAATTATTGAACAGTCCATTTCCATGATGAAAGAAAAAAAGATAGTTCAAAATGGAGATAAAATAATAGTTATTGCAGGACAGCCATTCGCAGAATCCAAAAAAGCAAGTCTGATTAGAGTTTGTAACATATAAACATACTAACATGTGAACATTCAAACAAACGATAAACGGACTATACTAGAGTGTTTGTATGTTAAGATTTTTATATGTTAAAATGATAAAAGATTAAATATGGAAAATCAAGAATTATTAAAATATATTGAAGATGCCCAAGATCAGGGGTATAGTAAAGATGAAATTAGGGACACTTTACTAAATGTAGGCTGGAGAATGGGGGATATTAAAGATGCTCTTTATGTTGTTAACGAATTTGGCAATGCTAAATTTTCTGAAGCTGGATTTAAGAAACAGAAATTTCTCATCTTCATAGGGATTGCAATTGCGATATTTCTATTTGGATCTTCCGCCTTCGGTGGGTACTATTATTATCAAACAATCCCAGTTCGCGCAATTAAAAAAGCCCAAGAGAACTTGGATCATATAGAATCTGTTAAATACAAAGTAATTGGGAGTTTTAATTCAAAGTCAGAAGCCGGGGAGACTAATACTGGTATTGATACTGGAATGAATATTAATGCTGACATTTCGTGGAGTATTCAAGGGGCTTTCGATAGAATAGATAAAGAGGATATAAAAGGATATTTTGATGCGGATGTGAGCATGGACATAGAAACAAATATTAGAGATGAAATTGAAACATTAGCGGAAGATGCTAATCTCGTGGTGTCATATAAAACGGTTGATGACGTCGTGTATCTTAGAACGAATATCCCTTCAATATTATTGACTTACTTTTTATTAGATATAGAGATCGTGAATGATCAGTGGGTCGAGTTTAATAAACAGTCTTTGCTAGAATTTGTTGAAGATTCTGATAGTATAGATATTGAAATATTATCGCAACAAGATAATGAATTATGGGAAGATATTAAAGCATATAATTTGTTAGATGCAGAATATGTAAAAAGTGAAGAAATTAATGGAGTTGAAACAAGAAGATTGTCTTTTTCTGTGAATAAAGATGAGTTGGCGAGATTTCAATCTGATCAACTTGCCAAAGAATGTGTAGATGAATGTATGGCAGATGATGATATACCAGATATGAATGAGGTGATCCAAAGCATAGCAGGTGAATGTTGGATTGGGAAAAAGGATGGGTTTGTTTATAGATTAACTGTAAATGTTGATTTGAAAAGTGAAGAAGATGAAATGGAAGGAATAATGACATTGAAAGCTGAATTTTCTGATTTCAACAAGCCGATTAATGTGACGGCGCCGGTGAAGACGGTGAAGTATGAGGAATTAGGGAATATACTTTCATTTTAATTTTAAGTTGACAAATACTCGGTAGGTATGTAATAATCTTAAATTATATGGTATATTTAAGTTGATAATAAATTTATCATCAATTATGCAAATGAATAAATATATATACAATTTGGCTAATTTGGCAAGAAAAATAGGTATTGATTTTCATGAGGAAAGTAATATTCAGGTGCAAAAAATGCAAAAAGAAATTAGGGAATTAAAAAAAGTAGAGTTTAAAATAGAACAGTATCCTGATGGTTCATGGTCAGCCGAATCTGTAAATGTTGATGGAATCATAACGGGTGGAGAAAACACAAAAGATATCTCGGCGTTAATAAAAGATGCTGTTTTTACTTACTTTGAGATTCCTCCATATCTTTGCAAAGACTTGTTACTTAGAGGAGACAATGAGCCAGTAGTAGTTAAGCAAAATGTATATGTCTAGTCGTAGTTTTTCTGATATAAATCAAAAACGATGGATAAAAGCTTGCCATAAGCTGGGGTTAAGAGTAGAGACAAAATTTGGGAAAGGTAGTCATATTCTTATAAAACATCCAGAGACAGAACATAAATATACGATTCAGAAAAACTTGCATAAGTTTATAAATATGAAAATATTTAAAAAGATGATGGAATGGGGTTTTAGCGAGGAAGACATTTGGGAAGCTCTAAAATAAGTTTTTAAATATTTTTGTATTTACTATAGGACAATGAGTTCTATTTTCATTTCGGAGAGGTCGCATATCCACCCAAGGCGGACATAGTGGCTTAAAATTGGAGAGTTCGCATAGTGGCCGAGTGCGCTCGCTTGGAAAGCGGGTATACCGCAAGGTATCGAGAGTTCGAATCTCTCACTCTCCGCATCTACAAAATCCTACTATCATTAGTTTTAACATCTCTAACCATATAAATATCCCTTTTGTATTGATCAGACCCAACTAAATCTGCTTCTCTTTTTAATATTTTTTCAAACGGTTTACAGGCGAAACATCCATCGTGTGGACAGCTGAATTTTTCTAATTGTCGTGCAAGCTTTATTCTTTCAGCAACATCTAAAACTCTTTTATGTGCTTCTTCAAGACTAGGTAGTTCAACTTCCATTGGGCTATTGTCAGTTTCTAAATACCAGTAGCTAACTTTTGCCACTTTTCTTTTTTGGCAGTTATGGACTAATAGATAATAAATAGGCAATTGCAATGATTCGCTATTGTCTTTTTTCTTCCCTGTTTTGAAATCAATAATATGGACACTATCCTTTTCTTCTAAATATTCAAGCCAGTCAATTTTACCACATAACATAATGTTTTTTTCTTCAGAAAGGAAATATTGAGGAAGTTCAGCACTCATTTTAATTGATAGATTCCCAATCGGACCCGGATTATTAAAAACTCTTTTTAACATCTCTATCCCTCTAGTTTTATATCTGTATTCACTATCTTTATCTGAAAATCCACCTTTCTTCCCTGAAACTTTTTTCCATTCCTCATCAAATTTTACAGGTAGTGAAACGTCAAAACGATGATTTTTGGGAATATTGGAAAGTGATTCCAAGACACTATGAACTGCTTGTCCCAAAGATAAATTAGGACTTGCTAAAGTAATTTTATGTCCAGTTAAGGGATTTTTATATACATTTTTTAAATAATAGGATCTTGGGCACTGTAAAAAATCGTTTATAGAAGAGTATGAAACCCATGTTGCTGTAAATTTATCAGGCATATGTTTATTATAGCCTTTTTTGTTGATTAAAGACAGAGGAGTTATGGGATATAGAAAAAATGTACATTTTAATGTACATTTTTTAATTGGTGATATAAATGAAAGCTTTCCCAAAAATAAGAAGCCCTTTGATATTATCTCAAGGCTTCTCGAAGAAACTTTTTCTTCAAAGACAGATTGCTAGGAAAGAAGTTTAATCCTCCATTCCGCAATTCCCGCCTCTCTACATTTTTTGACTATTTCTTCTCTTTCAGTTTTCTCACGTCTTTCGCGAGAAACCTGTCTTTCAAGAACTTGCAATCCCAATGCTGGACTCATCATATTAGCTTGTAGATAATCTTCGTCATCGGAATGAATGCGTGCAATTCCGCGGAAGATTGATTCATACCTTTCAGCTAATTTATCTATTAAACGTCGCTGTTTAGGAGATAAACCAACCTTTGCTACTGCTATTAATAATCTTTTCATTTTCGTTTATCTCCCAATTGTCTATTGGTTTTTACGACAGTTATAATTTTTATTTCCTCCATTACTGTTAGCGGGATTAGATTTACGGGACCTTTTACTTTTCTTCCTATTTTTAACAGCAGGATGGTTACTATGATCATGACGATTATAGCAAAAGGATATGAGTTCCGTTACTTCATCGGTAAGATTAAGATGTAGAATATTAGACGGCATAGTTTCCTCCATTAATCTAAAATGTTTTTATTGCATTCTTCCATAAGTCGGAAGAATTTTTCCCACTTTTTCAAATGGGCAATCAAAATAATTGCCAAGAATTTTTTTGATTTCAAAAATACCCCTTGGTTTGGTGATAACTTCATCAGCTAAGTCCCATGCTTTTTTGACCCTTTTGTCACTCAAATCTTTTTTTTCTGTGAATAAAACGATAAATGGTCGTTGCTCATTAAATTGTTTTATGATAATTTGGATTAGATCCAACCCATCGTCTTCTTGTGGAAATTGGAGATCGGTGACTACGAGAATACTATTTTCGGAATCTGCTTTTAAAATCTGAACTTTTGCAAATGCTTTTCGAGGATTTGAAAAAGAATGAATTTGAATTTCTTGTTGAATGCAAAAACCAGAAAGTAAGTCCTCTAAAGTTTCTAAAATAGATCCCTTGTCATCTACAAGAATGACATGTTTTGTTATGATTTTATCTTTTAACATAACTCCCCCCGGTTTAAATTGTCAAACTACATTTACAGTTCCATCAATGTGGAACTAAAAATATAGCATAGCAGTAATATCTAAATTTGTCAACTCTTTCATTTATCCTCATAATCTAATACAATAAACACAGATATAAAAATAAACACGATTCCCTTGAATAAGGGAACTTTTGTGTTTAGGAAATCTCATAACACATAACTTCACCCCGCAGGGTGATCAGCCAGCGGGCTGACATAACTCATTGAAATTTTACAGTGAGAATTAGATTGTCAAGCTCTGTCGTTAGTTTTAAGTTTTAGATTATAAGTTCTAAGAATAAACTATGTTTTCTCCAGTAGAACAAATTAAAGATAGATTAGATATTATTGAAGTTATTCAAGGATACATCCAACTCAATAAAATAGGAGCAAACTACAAAGCATGTTGTCCTTTTCACAACGAAAAAACACCATCATTTACAGTAAGTGCAGAAAAACAGATTTGGCATTGCTTTGGTTGTGGATTAGGAGGAGACATTTTTGGATTCGTAATGCAAATAGAGGGAGTGGAATTCAAAGATGCTTTGCGAATTCTTGCAGAAAGAGCTGGGATAAAACTTGAAAAGCAAGATCCAAAATTAATTTCACAGAAAGAACGAATTGAATCTGCTCTCAAAGAGGCTGAAATGTTTTTTCAAAATCAGTTAGCAAATACTCCAGAAGGAAAAATGGCCTTAAAATATTTAATAGAAGAAAGAGGAATTTCTCAGGAAAGTATTCAAAAATTTTCTTTAGGATATGCTCCCAATCAATGGCAAACATTGTCTACAAAAGCGGGCCTGCCCGCCGACCTGTCCGCCGGAGCTTCAGCGAAGGCGGAAGCTTTAGTGCAGGCGGGCCTGGCATATAAGAAAGATGGGACTAACGAAGTGATTGATCGCTTTCGAGGTCGGATCATGTTTCCAATAAAAAATGGACAGGGGAGAACAGTAGGATTTGGAGGAAGAATTTTTGAACCTGTACATCATGATAAAGAAAAACTTAAACAAGTCGGAAAATATATAAACACACCACAGACTTTACTGTACAACAAAAGCCAAATTCTCTATGGTTTAGATCAGGCTAAAAATGCAATTCGCAGATCAGGAGAGTGTATTTTGGTAGAAGGAAATTTAGATGTGATCGCCTCACATCAAGCTGGGGTTGAAAATACTGTGGCAACATCAGGGACAGCTTTAACAGAAGATCAAATAAAAACGATCAAACGTTTGACGGAAAAAATTGTTCTTGCTTTTGATATGGATCAAGCAGGAATTGACGCTATGCAAAAAAGTGTTGACATAACTTTAAAAAACGGGTTTAATATAAGTATAGTAGTTAATGATAGTGGGAAAGATGCTGCAGAGATTGCGAAGACTGATCCAGAGGAATGGAAAAATGCTGTTAAAAACGCTGTCGGTGTAATGGATTTCTATTTTAATGTTGTTTTCAAAGATCTTAATTTAGAGGGATCTGCCAATAAACGAATTGTTGCATCAAAAGTTTTGCCGATAATATTGAAAATGTCTGATAGTATAATGCAAGCAGATGCGTTGCGTCGTCTTGCTGAAAAGTTGAATATTAATGAAAGAATTTTAAGAGAATCTTTGATGACTAATCGACAAGCTCCTATTACAGGTCAATCACAGGTTACTGTAAAGCAAAAGTCTAAGAGAACTCTTCTAGAAGAAAAAGTTTTAAGCCTTTTAATTGGTGGTCACTGCCATAATTTGGATATATTTTTAAGATTAGATTTCAGCCCAGATGATTTTCTGGACGATGAACTTAAAAAAGTGGCAAAATGTGCATGGGATTTATTGAGACGCGATAGCGCTATAAATTTCAAAAAATTTCGTGAAGAATTGCAAGACAGTGTTGATAGTAATACTGTTGATTGCCTTTTATTGATGACAGAAGAAAAAGAAGATGATCCTATTAGAGAAATTGAGAATAGTATTATGGTTATGCAGAAGATGTCTTTGAGAACAATTCTAGAAAATCTTAGTAATGATATTAAAGAAGCAGAAAGAAATAACGATAAGAAAGCATTAAAAATATTTTTGGAAGAATTTGAGAAATATTCTAAAAAAATAATTGATATAGGAGAAGAGAAATAATAAGAATAAAGAATAAAGAATAAAGAATTAGGAATTAAGAGTATAAATTTGAAACACTAAAGTATTCTTAATTCTATATTCTTAATTCTTCTAACATTATGGCAATAACCAAGAAATTAAAAAAGAATAATAGAAAGCATGCAAAAACAGTGGGATCACTAAGATCTACTCATACTAAATCTACTAAAAGTAAGAAGTCTGTTTTGCGTGTAAATGTAAAAAAAGTTACAAAGAGAACAATTAAAAAGAAAACTATGCCTATATCAAAAGTAAAAGCTGTTTCAAATAAAATTATTAAGAAGAAAGATAAGACACAACCAGTTGTTCCAAAAAAAGTAAATATGAACAAAAAAAAGAGTGAGAAAAAATCTTCAGAAATATCTGCTATCCAACAAGATCTCATTAATCAAGGTAGACAAAGAGGATTTATTACGGAATCTGAAATTATGCAGGTATTCCCAAATGTTGAAGAAAATATTGATCGTTTGGAAAATTTTTACGGCGTATTAGAAAATGAGGGGATTGTAGTTGAAGAAGCTAAAGATTGGATAGATTCTGTAGAGAAACCAGAGATTACGACTTCTCAAAAGAATGCTTCCCTGTCTAATATCTCCAATGATTCTGTTCAAATGTATTTAAGGGAAATTGGGAAAGTTTCTTTATTGTCTTTCAGCGAGGAAGTTGCGCTTGCGAAAAGAATGGAGAAGGGTGATCAGATGGCAAAACAGAAATTGACTGAGGCTAACCTTCGTCTTGTAGTTAGTATTGCAAAAAAATATGCTGGGAGAAGCTCTAATTTAACTCTTTTGGATTTAATCCAAGAGGGGAATATCGGTCTCTTTCGTGCGGTGGAAAAATTTGATTATACAAAAGGATATAAATTTTCTACATATGCAACGTGGTGGATTAAACAATCCATATCTCGTGCGATTGCTGATCAATCAAGAACTATCAGAATTCCAGTCCATATGGTGGAAACAATAAATAAATTTACTCAAATTAAGAGGAGACTAAACCAAGATTTAGGAAGAGAACCGATGCCAGATGAAATTGCTATTGAGATGGATATAAGTGTTGAGAAGGTAAGACACATTATAGAAATCAGCCAAGACACAATTTCTGTAGATACTCCAATAGGTGAGAGTGAAGACAATAACACTTTGTCAGATTTTATTCCTGCTGCTGATGATATTTTGCCGAACCAAGCTGCTGGAAGAAAATTGTTAGAAGATCATGTAAAGGATGTTTTGATAACTCTTTCTCCAAGAGAGCAGAAAATTCTCAAAATGCGATTTGGTCTTGATGATGGTGTAACACACACGCTGGAAGAAATCGGAAGAGAGTTTGGAGTAACGCGTGAGAGAATTAGACAGATTGAAGCAAAGGCATTGGATAGAATTAGAGATCACCAGTATTTGAAGAAATTGCAGGACTACTAAATCAATTATCAATGTGCAATGATCAATGAACAATGATCAATGACGGACGATGACGGATAATAAAATAATTTTAATGAACATACCATGGTATGTTCATTTTTGTTGTGGCGTAATTGATCATTGTTCATGGATAATTGTACATTGGATGCAGACCTTGACATTTACAGGCAAACGGTGTAGGGTTTAATTTATATTAAGAATTAATCAAGATTTAATGAATAAATTAATTCAATTTGTACAACGATATAAGATATCAATTTTAGCATCAGTTTTAGGTGGATTGCTATTTTTTGCTATTTCCATGCCATTTTTCTGTAAATATAGGGCAAATGCAGAGATTATAGTGATTCAAAAGCAGAATAACTGGAAAATAGATGATGCTTACGCATCTGCAAAATCCGCTGAGAGAGTCTCATACATACTCGCGCATGCTATAAAAACCACTTCTTTTATGGATAGAGTGATGGCATCAGGGTATGATTTGGATACAAATCTTCTTAACCACGATTTACAAGATAAAAAACAGATTTGGGATAGTATGATTAGTGTAAAAACGATCAATAATTCAGGGATAATTGAGCTTAGTGTTTTACATAAAGACAAGAATCAGGCAAAACAATTTGCCAATGCCATCTCATTTATATTAGCAAATAAAGCAGATCAATATCATGGTGGAGGTAGCCGTATTGTCACCAAACTAATTGACGGTCCAATTGTCTCATCTGGATCAATGCGTTCTATCATTTGGATTGATGCTCTATTAGGTGCAATTTTAGGATTAGCAATAGGATTAGCAATTGATCATGAGAAACAAGACAAGGGACAAAATAATAATAGATTTAACTTTAAAACAAAGTATTATCCAGCTCCACCAGATAATCTGCCGAGGTAGCATACAAACATACAAACATACAAACATACAAACATACAAACATACAAACATACAA
>CAYZDR010000026.1:4894-10917 GCA_964477425.1 uncultured Candidatus Saccharibacteria bacterium | reverse complement strand
CATACAAACATACAAACATACAAACATACAAACATACAAACATACAAACATACAAACAGCTTAACATGTAAACATACGCCGACGTCGGTGTTAAAATGTTAAAATGTTAAAATGTTAAAATGTTATGTGTTATGTGTTACACGAAACCAACAACTAAAGAGATAATTTTCTGGACTGTGACTGTGCTAATTTCGGCGATTGCTTTTGTCCCATATATTCCAATTGGTGGGCTAGGTTTTAGTGCGGATGATATTTTATTTTTGACCGTTTTACTAATAGGAAGTTTTTTCCTGTTTTTTAATTGGAAAAATAATCCTAAGGAAAAAGTATTGTCCGAGAGTATTGAAAAATTTATTTGGCCATTCATATTTTTATCTGTCGTCGGATTCTTTTCTGCTCTTTACAATTCAGAAAATATCAGAGACTTTTTAACAATGATCAGTAAAGGTTCTGTCAGGTTTTTGCTGATATTACTTTTTATAATTATAATTTATAACTTGTTAGATTCAAGAGATAACCAGCCTACGCTCTTTTGCGAAAAAGCTACGGCAAGGCAAGGAATAAAAAAACTACTCATTACACTAATAAGTTTTAGTGCTATAGAAAGTATTTTTGGAATTTTCTCCTATATTTTTTCTTGGCAAGGACCTTTTAATATCGGAATTGCAACACAAAGAGACTACTCAGTTTTAAGTATATTAACGAATGTCAACGGAAGAATTAATGGGACATTTGGATCTGTCATTGAAAATTTTATCGGAAGCAATTTGCTGGGAGCATATCTTGTGATGTTGATCCCAATCGCTGTAGTTTTTATCATCATATCAAAGAAATTTTGGCAAAAAGCTATTTTCTCTTCAATTTTATTTTTGCAGTTGATTTGTCTGTCACTGACATATACCAGAACTAGCATTGTATACGCCGTCATAATTTTACTTATTTTCGCATGGATGATAGGCAAAAAAAGACTTTTTTTAACTGTCGTTTTGGGGGCAATCCTGTTTAGTATTTTTACGCCAGGTCTCAAAGAAAGATTTTTGGTTGATTCAACAAATAGGGTAGCAATTTGGGAATCGGCTATTTTAGTAGCTAAAGATCATCCTGTGTGGGGAGTTGGTCCGGGTAAATATTTAGAAGAACTTTCTGGAAACATGATTGACTATAATGTTTTTGCTTTTGAAATAGAGAATATTACTCCTCACAATTTCTTTTTATGGACATGGGCCACACTGGGGATATTCGGTGTCGTCGCAATTTTTTGGATTATTTGGGAAATTGTTAAAAGTTTTTGGACCATATTTCACAATGTAAATGATTATGATTCAAAGATTATAATTACTGGAATTATAGCAAGTTCTATCGGATTCTTTTTGCAAAATCTAACAAACAATTTTTTGTTTGTACCCGTTGTGGCGATGTACTTCTGGACATTAATGGTGATTGCGATACGAATGGAGGCAATATGACAATAGCCCATTGTAGAACAAGATTTCTTCCTGTTTCGGAAGTTTTTATAGAGAATCAGATTTTTGAATCGGAGAGTGTTAAACCGATTGTTTTAACGTGTGAATTAGAAAATGCACATAAAAATGCACATTTCTGTCCAAGTCAGATAAATAAAAATAATGATTTAAAGATTTTTTCTTTTTGCAATAATAGTTTGTTACATCTTTTCAAAAAAATGTCTAAAAGAGAAGGGGACTACTTCAGTAACGTTATTCGTGAGATAGGGGCACAGTTGCTACATGTTCATTTTGGAACAGATGCATGGTATTTTATGAAATTGAAAAAACTTGCGAAAATTCCAATGGTTGTTTCCTTCTATGGTTATGACGCTTACAAATTTCCTAAAATGTTTTTTGGAATAGGAAAAATATTATTAAGAAAAGTATTTAAGTGCGCAGACGCTGTCGTTGTCCCGTCAGAGCATATGAAGAAATATTTAGTAGATTTGGGATGTAGCGAGAATAAGATTAATATAATTCCTTGGGGCGTTAAAATCAATGATCAATTATCAATGAACAATGATCAATGTACGACGGAGTATGACGAAAAATCTGTATCGAAAAACAAAGCTGACAAGACTGTGAAATTTATTAGTTTGGGGAGGATGGTTGAGAAGAAGGGGCAGATTTATTTAATAAAGGCTTTTAAGAAAGTTTTGGATAGTGGAATAAATGCGGAATTGACAATTATTGGTCAGGGACCATTAAAAAATAAATTAGTCGGAGCTATTGACAAATTTGGAATTTCTGCTATAGTAAAGTTTATTGATAAATTGTCAAATCAAGAGGTAGTGCAAACTCTCATGTCGCACAATATATATGTTCAGCCGAGTTTAGTAAGTAGAAATGGAGATCAAGAAGGTATTCCTACAGCGATAATGGAAGCATGCTCATGCCAGTTACCTATCATCTCAACTAATCATGCGGGAATTCCAGAAATTGTTCAAAATAACGTTAGTGGGATTTTAGTTCCAGAAAGAGATTCAGAAAAATTAGCTGAAGCGATGATAAGATTGGCGAAAGATTCGGAGCTTTGCAAGAAGTTTGGCGCAAATGGTAAGAAAATAGCTAGTGATAAATATAACGTTATTAAGCAAAATAAGAAGTTAGAAGAATTATATGAGAGAGAAATTAACCGTTTTAATTCCAACATATAACTGTGAGGACATTATTAAAGAATGTCTTTTAAGCGTCAAAGATATTGCTGATGAGATTTTAATTGTGGATTCTTTTAGTACAGACAAAACCCTTAATACATGTAAACATTTTAACATGCAAACATGTAAACAAACAACGAATAATAAGATAAAAATTATTCAGAGAAAATATGGTTATTCTGCATCTCAAAAAAATTGGGCAATTCCACAAGCTGAAAATAATTGGGTTCTTCTAATTGATTCAGACGAACGTCTTACTCCTAAACTACGAAGTGAGATAAAAAGCATTCTAAACAAACAAAGTTTACTGAAAAAAGTTTCAGGATTTGAGATAGCACGACGCCATTATTTTCTTGGCAAGTGGTTGAGATTTGGTGGAAGATATCCTCTGTATAATGTCAGATTGTTTAAAAAAACATGTTGTTATGAAGACAGAAACGTTCACGCGCATATTCTTTTACCAAAACATGAAATGCGAAAATTAAAGAACGATATTATCCATGAGAGTGATAGAAATTTGGAACAAATACTGGAAAAGATAAATCGTTACAGTACTTATCAAGTACGTTATATGACTAAAATTGCAAGTCGTGGGATTAAAGTTGATTGGAAAGAATTTTTTACAAATTATTTAGCGTTCAAAGCGGTTGTTAAAGATGTTTGGTTTTTTATTCCATTTTCGCCATTGTGGAGATTTCTTTACATGTACTGCGCGCAGTTTGGATTTCTAGATGGACGAGAAGGACTTTTGATCGCTGTTCTCTATGGTTTTGAAGATTTTGTTAGTAAGAATAAGTATAAGAAGTATAGAACGAATCAACACGAATGTAGAACGGATGCTCACGAATCACGAATACGACGACACGACCTCTCCCTCAATCCCTCTCCTATTCAGGAAGAGGGAAGCTATTCTGCAAAGTTAGGATAAGTATTCAAGGGATAGCTCCCCTCTCCTGTCTAGGAGTAGGGGCGGGGGGTGAGGTTTAGGATAAATAAATTATTTTATCATTAGATTGTTTTAATAGATTAGAATGATTTAATGATGGAGGAATTTTCTTTCATCAACGGAATGTTTATATTCATGGAAGTTTTTTGAAAAACGTCTCAACAAAAGGTCGCCGTCGTCATCTTACGGATGACTATGGCGAACCAAGGGAGGATTATTATGAGACAATATTATGTAAGGTTTTTTGCAGTTATTTTTTTGTTGGTTTTTGTTTTTGGAGTTTTGGGGTGTGGGAGTAAAACTTCTCCAGAATATCCACATACGGTTAAGATTACAGAACGTGGAGGCAATCAATTTGAGATTGCCATTAAGAAATCTGCGTTTTCGGAGTCTGACTCTACCCGATTTTATTTAAAGGGGAACTTTACTTCTGGTAGTATTTTACTAACAGAGGTAGAGGAAGATGATGAGATTTGGCTGAAAACACTAGTGTGGTTAGCAGGTTGTCGGCAACTGAAGTTTGTTGATGAAAACGGAAATGGACCGATGAATATCCCCGAGGATGAACCTGGATATAATTCGTATTTTGATGTATGGGAAGTAAGGTTTTTCCAAGCCTCTTATGAATTTTTGGAACCGGGAGAATACGTTGCTCCTGTGCCGATCAAATTGGAAATAGCCTTGCCTTTTGGTAGGGTTAAAATTAATGTGTCTTCATTTCATGATCCATTAATGAGTTTTCCAATCCATTTCGATGGTTTAGATAAAGATCCTCAATATCCTGATGAAGAGGGGTTTGTTACAATTCTTCTTTCTCCCGAAGATTTTGGAAAGGGGTTTAATCTCTTTTGGGAAAACCCATCGGGGGAAAAAGTCCGAATGGAGTTGGACAAATTAAGGAAAGAAGGGATCCCTTGTATTGAAGGAGATCCTGCTCTTTGGGTGATCCGAAAACCATGTCCGGGAACAACAACATGTTGTTGTGAAGGGCAAGATTTTAAGTGTGAAGAATGCAAAGATTGCTCATCGTGTCCTTCTTGCCCAGAATGTGTAGATTCCAATTCTCCTATTATCGACCCAATCACTGGATTGCAATATTACGACAACAATGTTTGGGGAGATCCTGAACCTAATAGACATTGCATGTTTCAATATGTGGATGGAAAATGGATTTTGTATTTTCTAAAATCTGATTTACCAGAAGACCAATGGTCTGATGAGATGTTTTTGAAAGGGATGTTCAATAACTGGAAATTGACAATTCCACTTGTTGACTCTGTAACTTTTGTTGGGTGGGTTCAAACGGAAAATCCAATTGCGATTAATTCTGGCAAACAGAGATTTAACTGGGGATGTCAAAGTGGAGAAGAATTTTATTATGCATGGCATAGTGATTTTCAAGAATCTATGTTTTATCAGGAGTGGGAAGGCGCTCACTCTTACGGGGCGGTTTTCCCGGAAGATGGCGATAAATTAGTTCCTTGGGATTGAGAATTCTGAGGTGACAAGACAAAGGGTCCGATTTGCTTTAATGCAGATCGGGCCTTTTTAAATGACATACAAACATTTTAACATATAAACATCTAAACTTACGAAGGCCACCGTCGGGATGTTAAAATGTTTGTATGTTCAGATGTTAATATGTCATCGCTTGACAAAACTGAAAATTGCTGTATACTGAAGATAGAAATAAAAAATTAATAAATATAGAAACGGTTGTAGAGGAATGTACCTTTACAATTAAATAAGAGAGACTGCTCTAGTAGTTTCTTTTTTGTTTTTCTGATTAAAGAATGCCTAATTTAAGGCGCAAAACAATTGTCGTGGTTGTAAAAGACCGTGACGTCTTAACTTCAAAATGGAGTTAAGGAAAACTGCCCGTCCATGGCGGATGAGGTGAGGAGATTATGTGATGTCTAGAAAGAAGATCTTTATTATTTTATTAGTTGTTTTTTTCTATGTAAGTCTGATGACCTGTTTAGGTTGTAGGACAAGTGGAGAGGGCGACGATGCGTCTAATGATGCTGTCGTCCAAGAAATTATAGAGGAAGTTTTGGGATCTTCGGATGTTGATGTTACATCCGATGAGTTTATTCCTATCAGGAAAGAGGGAGATTCTACGCCAGATGTTGTCGAAGTTGAGGCAACGGATACTACTACTACTACTACTACTACTACTACTACTACTGAAGAAGAATTAAAAAAGTTTGAAGATGGAGTAGAGGCAACAGATGATGAGGTTATCGTCGTTGTCGAAATTGAGGCAATAGATGATGTTATTGAACCAGAACCTGAAGTTGTGGTCGTTGAGATTAATCCTGAACTAGTTCTAGATCCACCAGTTCCCACTCCTGAGCCAAAATCTGAACCAAAACCTGAATCAAAACCTCCAGCTACGACATCTGCACCACCCGC
>CAYZDR010000026.1:0-4794 GCA_964477425.1 uncultured Candidatus Saccharibacteria bacterium | reverse complement strand
TCCTGCACCACCCGCTCCTGCACCACCCGCTCCTGCACCACCCGCTCCTGCACCACCCGCTCCTGCACCAGATCCTCCTGAACCAGTTTGCACTTGCATGGATGCAAGTGCGGATAACTGTGATGACGATGGGGTTTGCCACGATGTTACTCTCTGTGAATACAGAGAAGGTTGTCGGGATCTATCCGCGGATAATTACGATGTCCTAGCAATTATTGATTGCGACGATTGTTGTATTGATCATCCATTACCTCCTCCGCCGGATAATCAGGGATTTCTCTTTTCTCCAGTTAATAAAATTTATTCCTCATCAGACCCAATACCATTTGTCAGGAAGGAAAGTATTCTTCCAGACGATTCTAATAGTACTCACGTTTTTTCGGATGTAGACGGTGATTTAGGAAAGTTTTCTTATCACAAGTCAGTGTTCCTGAAAAAGTTAACTCCAGGACCACATATTATTACTGCATCTGCTCGAGGTATTAATGTCAGGGTGTCTATAATTGTGGAAGATTTCGACACCTCAAAATGGGGACCGGACACTGTGTTGCCGTGGCCACAATTTGGTCATGACCCACAGGGATCGCATACTGGAAATTCTATTGGACCTGATACTAGTTCTGACAGGTGGGAGATTGTAATCAATGCTTTTGAACTGACACAAGTTATTATTGGTCATAATGTTTTTCTCGTAAACGAGAATGACGGTGTGACTTGCTTTGACCTTGCGAATGGAAATCAAAAGTGGAAATTTACTCAATCTGGATCAATAGATGAATTAACGCGGTGGAGTTGTCCAACTTTGTCTGAGGACGAGCTAGTTCTTACATCTGCCGTTGAGGTTGCGACACATAAGGTGTATACCTTTAAGTTGAACGTGAATACTGGAGAAAAAATTTCCGAAGAAGATGATATTTGGGATCATTATGGTTATGATCAGGATAATCCGTGCAGGTGGTCAGAGAAAATTTATACAGCTCCTTTGTTATTGCTAAAAAACGGAAATACGTTTGTACGCTATTGGGATTTGGGATTAAATGTAAATGGTCTTCCAATGAAAAATTCGGTAGAACAATGGACACATGAAAACGGGAGATTAGATAGTTGGGGAGCGGGAATTTATGGACCAGGGAGTGAAGTAGGGATGGTCATTGCAAACGAAGAAGAAACTTTTTTTTACTACGTTGGAAGGGATCGCCAGTGTGGTAATTCTACGACTGTTCTTTTTAAGAGAAGAGTATATGAACATGGAGGTGGGAGTATTAGTTTCCCAGGATTTAATGTCTATCAAGGACCAATCACATGGGATGGTTGGTGTTTGACAGGATCAGATAAGACATTGCTTCTAATAAAGAAATGTGACCATGAAGTCTGGATCAATAATGTCTTAGTCAGAATTGAAGAAAAGTTTGAGGAAGTATGGAGACAGGAGAATGTACCTGTCCACAGATTTATTGTGGACAAGGACAATAATAAAATCTGGGTTGTTGAAGGCGGAACTGGCGAGGGTCTGACCTGTCGTAATCTTGGGGATGGAACCAAGATTACGGGAATATCTAACCCGGATTTTGATAATTGCTTCGCACTCGTAAGAGATCTATTAGGGAATTTCTATGCCGTTACTACTACGGGGATTTTACGTGCTGATGCTGACGGAAATACGATGTGGAAAATTGAAAGAGCTATTACCGGTAACGGTAGTATTGCTCTAGGGAATGGTATAGCGATAGTAGTTGCCGAAGATAAATTAATTTGTCTTGGCAATTAGAAAAGTAGAAAAATAAGCTCGGGGGGATGTAAATGAGCGAAGTTTTAAGGTTAGTGAGAGAGCTCCCCATGACTTGGTTGTGGGGAGCTATTTTAATTGATTTTATGGACAATATTAAAGTTTTGATTTACAATGTGGACATGCAAAAGAATGATTTTTATATATCTAATTTATGGAAAAACGGAGTGAAATTTTTCTCTGAATTGAATCAATTTATAGAAAAATTTCCATCATCAACAAAGAATGTTTTAGGTATTCAGATCAAGAGTTCAATGGCAACAATTTTAGCAGATTTAGCAGAAGCGAGTGAATGTGATTTTCATGATGCTCAGAAGAAAATTATCTTTAATGCACATGGGCGAATTGAAAGGATGAAATGTTATTTACGTATCTCTATTGAGAGTGGATCAGTGGATAAAATAGAAGCTGGAAAAATTGCAAAAAAGTTTGATGATTTGAAGATAGAAATTAATGAGCAGTTCAAAATGATGCTTCCAAAAAGGAATAATAAGCACGAAGAAACTTTAAATAAATATCTGAAAGAAATATTAAAATTTATTACTGATAATCAAAAAGGAGTTACTTTTACAGAGATTAGAAAACATATGGAAAGAAAAAAATTAATTCTTCACGAAAGGACATTAAGGAGGCATGTTAGCAAGCTGTTCACTGGCAACCTTATCGTAAAGCAAGGGCATGGAAATAGGGTAAAGTATCAGGTTATTTAGGGTTAGGTTCGGACAGCCACTGTCTTGCCATGATATGTCAGTGGCTGTCAGTGAAGAATGACTAAAATTTAATCAGTTTTAGAGAAAAAATGAGAGTAGGATAAGAGAAAAATGATAGATAAATATTTATTTATGATATAATAGAAATATCAGATAAAAAGAAAAATAATGGATTATTCAAAACATACAATTGCGAGCAGGAACCCTGTAAAAAGATGGTTACATCGGCAACGTTTTAATGCTTCTTTGGGGCTCTTACAATTGAAGCCAAATCAACGATTTTTAGACTATGGATGTGGAGATGGAGAATTGATATTTCAAGCACAAAATCACTACCCTAATATTGAAGCAGTTGCATTTGAACCTGCTAAAGAATTGAATGAACAAGCTGTGGAAAAATTGGGTGCATTCCAGAATGTTTCTGTGATCCAAAACATCAACATATATATTATAGGAAAATTTGATAGAATTTCATGTTTGGAGACAGTAGAACATCTACCAGAAAAAGAGCTAGAAGAACTCTTTGGTAACATCAAATCTGTGCTTAAAGAAGATGGGTTATTTCTGATCACCTTTCCGATTGAACATGGGTGTATCTCTCTAATTAAAAATTGCTATCGTTTGCTAACAGGGCGTGATAAGTATGTCTCAATTAAACGTATTTTCCGCCAATTCTTTGGATTACATGTTTCACGCGAACCACAGAAACCATTAAGCGATTGTAACTATATCTATTCACACGTCGGTTTTGATAGTAGAGATATGATTAAAAAAATAAGTAAATATTTTACAATAAATAAGATAGTAGTCTTTCCCACAGGATTTATCTCTTTTGGTCTAGGCAACAGCGTCGCCGTCGTGTGTCGTCGTAATTGATCATTGTTCATTGATCATTGTTCATTGGTTGAAGTTATCCACAATCTTGACCTTTCGGCAAGGATTGTCAATAAAAAGGGCAAATGGTATAATAATTTTGTAAGTATTAGTATGTTAAGTACCGTGTTTTATCTAAGTATTGCACTTTAAATCACGTTGTGCTATAATTCCAGCATATAAACATTACAGCATATAAACATTCAAACATCTAAACATACGGATAAAAGCCGTATGCTAAAGTGTTAAAATGTTTATATGTTAGAATGTTTATGTTATTGATGACATGGATAGATCATTGACAATTGAATAGCGAATAAGAATAAATGTGTAATAAAAACACTTTCTAATTCGCAAATGTGTTTTATGTTTTTTAAATTTTTTGCAGAGGTCACTTAAGATTTCCTATTGCAGAATCTTAGAATAAAAAAATCATAGTTATCTAATAATTATGATCGTCAAAAATCTTAAGAGAAAACAAACAATTGATTAAAAGCAATTGATTAAAAATTAATTTTCTTCCAAAATGAAAGGAGAAAGTAACAATATGGATAAACGCCTTAAAGGTGCATCCTTCGGCAAAAAAACTTTTGCCGTTGTTCTTGCTACCGCTACTCTTGCTTGGGGAATTAGCTTTGCGATGTTCGGACCAATTATGATGAACACTGCTGAAGCTGTTGCTACAACTGCTCACCCAAACGGAGTACTAGTAGACATTGGTGATGCAAATCACACGATATATTTAATTTCAGGAGGACAAAGACAGGGGATTCCTTCTCCAACAGTCTTCGCTTCCTATGGATACAGTTTTGATAATGTTGTTCCTGCAAATACTTATGACCAGGCTCTTCCAGAAGGAGATGTGATCATGTATGCAGACAGTACTATTGTGAACGACAATGGAACAATGTTTTTGATTGGTAACGGTCAGAAAAGAGGATTTACTTCGCCAGAAGTTTTCACTGGATTAGGATACTCTTTTACTAACAGCCCAATCGTTATTCCTGAAGCTGTGTATGCTACAGAAAGATTTGCTGCGTATACAGGTGGAGAAGTTATTGCATCTGCAACTGAAGCTCACCCAAATGGAGCTCTAGTAGACGTTGATGGAACTGTCTTCAAAATAGATAATGGAGCGTTGGTTGGTATTCCTTCTCCAGAAGTGTTTAACTCACATGGATTGGATTGGAATAATGTTGTAACAGCTAATGCAGCTGATACAGCAATGACAGTAGGAACAAATATGAAATTTGCTGACGGAACTCTTATTCTTGATACTCTATCTACTGGTGTACCAACAGTATTCGTTATTAGTGATGGAATGAAATTAGGAGTTACCTCTCCTGAAGCTCTTGAAGCTTATGGCTATGCTTGGGGAAATCTTGTTGAAGGTGACGTTTCTTCATATGAAGGTGGAGCTACTAT